>JASFOV010000527.1:0-3629 GCA_050116355.1 Anaerolineae bacterium | reverse complement strand
GGCAGGATCTGAGGCCAGAGTGACGCCGACCTGAACAGTGCCGGATGACCAGCAGCAGATGCGGATTCCGGTGCTCACTGGACCATAGAGGCACGGAGATAGACATACATGCACGACATCCTGGGCTATGTGTTTGGGTGGATCCTGAACGCAACCGTGCCCACCGTGCGCCGGGCGTGGGGCAACCGCGGCTGCCTTCTGGCGTCGGTCGTGACGGCCGTTGTCCTAGTGGGCCTCGTTTCTGCCTACGTTTTGTACCAACAAGGGGAGGACTGGAAAACGTGGCTCATTCTGGGCCCCTTGACCACGGTCCGTGTCCTGGTCATGGTCACGACAACCTATGGGTTGGCCCGTGGATCCAGGTCAGAGACAGAGGGGACCGCACTCGAGGAACGCTTTGCGGATCAAGAGCCAGCAATCGTCTCCACTGCGAAGAGGCTGGCGACCCAAGACATCGAGATCACGCGCCGGGAGATACCCAGCGCCATCCTGCGCTACTTCCAACCTGCGCCCACAGACTGCCCCCATTGCGGGCGGGAGATCTCGTCCCGGGCGATCATCTGCAAGTACTGTGATCGCCATGTCCAGCTGCCCAAGAGCACAGCCTTACCGGGCGCTGAACCGGACCAAGCACCACGGTTCCGGTGTGCGCGTTGCGGCGCACCAAACCCGCCGGACAGCTCATTCTGTGGGGAGTGTGGTGCAGGCCTTCAAGACAGCCATTCCCCAGGACACTTGCCCTAAAGCCCAAACGGAAGTACAATGGAAGCAGGAAGTCGAGTTCGTAACCATCATGTGGTTCGATTCGCTGGATGCCGTCCGCGCGTTTGCCGGAGACGATTACGAGGTCGCTGTCGTTCCGGAGAAGGCGAGGGCAGTGCTCTCCCACTTTGACGAACGATCGCAGCATTACGAAGTCAGAGCAGAGCGGAGCGGGCAAGAGTAAGAGAGCAGCCGGGTGCTGCGACTCATGCTGGAAAGGCAACAAGGTGGCCGAAAGAGACGTCGTAGAGCGCACCATCACCCCGCTGACGGTCGACGTCTTGGCCGCACAGCTGCGGGCCTATGGCCTGACTGCGGGCCAGACGGTGCTGGTCCACCTGGCCATGAGCCGGCTCGGATGGGTGGTCGGCGGGGCGGAAGCCGTGATCCAGGCTCTGCTGGCCGCCGCCGGCGGTAGCGGCACGATCATGATGGCCGCCCACAGCACCCACAACACCGATCCCAGCGACTGGCAGCACCCACCGGTGCCTGAAGCCTGGTGGCCGGTTATCCGCGACCACACGCCGGCCTACAACCCCTTGACCACGCCCACCCGGGGCCTGGGCGTCGTGCCCGAGTTATTCCGCACCTGGCCGGGTGCCATGCGCAGCGCGCACCCCGCCTTCTCCTTCGCCGCCGTGGGGCCCCAGGCCAGGTATCTGCTGGCCGAGCACCCACTACAGGCCGACGTCGGAGACCGCTCACCCTTGGGCAGGCTCTACGAGCTCGATGGCCACGTGCTGCTGTTGGGGGTTGATCACGAGAACAACACCTCACTGCACCTGGCCGAGTCCCGCGCTGGCTATCCCGGCAAGCGGACGGTCCGCACCGGGAGCGCCATGCAGGTGGAGGGTCGGCGCCGCTGGGTGACCTACGAGACGTTGGAGCTACACACAGAGGACTTTCGTACGATCGGCGCCGCATTCGAAGAGGCACACCACATCCCCATCAAGCAGGTGGGCGGGGCGGAGGCACGCTTCTTCCGGCAGCGCTTGATCGTCGATTTCGCCGTGGCCTGGATGGAACAACACCGCTGAGGCCAGTCGCGCTCGATTGGACAACAGACCACGGATCGTCAACGTCTACCAGCCGGCCGGCATTGCGGCGTGTGGCGCGGTGAGGGCGAAACGCTGGGCGCATGGAACCGAGGTGTCCCGGGGCCGCTGCCACCGCTGGGGAAACCGGCTCCCTGGTGGAGAGCCAGGCCGCTCCAAGGAGAGCAGAACGTTTCGAAATACTGGACGACAGATGGGAGGCTGACCGATGGACACCATTGCCGTAAGAATCGTGCGCCATACGAACAATTTCGAGGCCATGGTCCGTTTCTACCGGGATGGCCTGGGCATGGATGTGGTGCAGTCCTGGGACCGGCCCGGAAACCGGGGCGCGCTGCTGTCACCGGGTGACGCAGTAAGCGACACGCTGATCGAGGTACTGGAACTCGAAGACGAAGTGGTATCCGGTGCGGCGCCAGTCAACGTGGTGCTCAGCCTGGAGGTTGAGGACGTGGACCGCTGGCACGGCCAGTTGATCGGGGCCGGCGTATCGATCGCGCGCGGCCTGGAAGATGCGCCCTGGGGCCACCGCTCCTTCGGGGTGGACGATCCCGGCGGGTTCCGCATCTGGATCTACCAGGATACCGGCGTCGTCGGGGGCTGGGAGTAGGGAGGGGGGAGTATGACGGACTACCAGATCGAGATCGAGATCTACGAGGGCAAGGGCGGTGATCTGCAAAAGGAGATAGAGACGGGCCACCGCCTCGACCTGGTCAAGGAAGGGATCTGCGCCTGGATGTATCGCGGCGACGGAGAACATAGCTATCAGGCCGGCCGCAGCCTGTGAACATCAAAAAAAGGGAGGTTGATATGGGAGTATACACCGGACTGCTGCTCGTGTGCGCCACTTGGGCCGTTACAGCCAGCTTGCTGATGGTCAGAGAGCTGGAACGGCGGGGCTTGCCAGTGAACGTCGTCTGGCTGCGCTTGAGCCTCCTACAGCATCTGCACCAGTACAGGCGGATCACACGCCAGGAAACCGGGCACACCGGCCCGCTTTTTTATCATTATACCATCCCGTTGAACGTGGCGTTGCTCGCCACGGTTGCGATGGTTGTTGTCTTGGGCTTCTGAGGCAGATCTGGGACGGATTGGTTCCGGCGAAAAGGGGCGACGACTGTGCACAAACCCCCAGCTACGTATGAGGTGTACCTCGAAACGGGCCGGCGGCGCGTATTTGCCGGCGCGGTCGAATGGCCGGGCTGGTGCCGCAGCGGGCGCGACGAATCAGCGGCCCTCGAAACCCTGGTGGCCTATGGACCTCGCTATGCCCGCGCCGTTCACACTGCATATCCCGGCCTCGAGCTTGCGGCAAGCGCCTCCGAATTGGTCATCACCGAGCGCCTGGAGGGCAATGCAACCACCGATTTCGGGGCGCCCGGGGCTATCCCGGCGGCCGACCAACGGACCCTGGCGCCCGCCGAGCTGGAACGCCTGACCACGTTGCTGCAGGCCTGCTGGCAAGCCTTCGATGCGGCGGTCCTGGCTGCCAGAGGCAAAGCGCTGCGCAAGGGACCGCGGGGCGGCGGTCGCGAGCTGTCGGCCATCGTCCAGCACCAGATCGACGCCAACCGGGCCTACTTGTCCAAGATGGCCTGGAAACCAGACCTGGGCGCTGACGCGAATCCCGAGCAGCAGCTGTCCCGGATGCTCGACGAGGTATTGAGCGCCCTGCGCGCTGGAGCAGCGGACGAGCTGCCCTGCCGGGGACCCCGTGGCGGGAAGCTATGGGCGCCGCGCTACTTTGCCCGGCGCGTCGCCTGGCACATGCTCGACCACGGCTGGGAGATCGAGGACCGCGTGAGGTAGCGC
>JASFOV010000526.1:0-3662 GCA_050116355.1 Anaerolineae bacterium | reverse complement strand
GGATCGACGGCTACGCTGATGTCGTCCGGCGGGTTGTAGTTGAACGCCATGGTCACAAAGGCAGTGGCCGTCAGGTTGGCACGGGCGGTGAAGGTGATCGTGCCCGGGGAGGACACATTCATGAAGCCACCCGTAACGTAGCCCTCCTCGGTGTATTTGACGACCTCCCACACGCCTCCCTCATCCCAGTCCCATTCATAGGTGACAGTTACCGGCGTGCCGTTGGCCACCCAGTTGTCGTCTTTGTCCAGAGGGTAGGCAAAGAAGAAGACATCGTTGAGGCTGTTGGCGTATTGGGGGTTGGTAATCGGATCTGTGTACATATGCATGGTCACAGCTTCGCTGGCCTGCACAGCAGACTGGCTGTCGACCCAGGCTCCGGTGAAGCCAGCATATTCGGTGCCATTGTCGGTGACCCTCCCACTGATGGAACCGCTCTGCGCGTAGACCAGACCGGCCATCAGAATCAGGCTCAGGGCCAGCAGCGCCAAGGTCAGTGCCAGGCTTGCCCAGGAGGGCAGAGTTTGCTTCTCAGACATACAGGTTTTTCCTTTCTCTGTGCTGTACGCCGGTACAGCACTCGGGATACGTATCGATGATAGCACAACGAGACAGCCGGTCAGGATCGGGTGGCACCACCTCCTTCCAGGCAGGAGATACAGGCAAGAGTCAGCAGAACAAACGGTATTGAAATGAGCTATTGGTACGTCCTGGGGGAACAGCACAAAGCGAAAAGGGCATGGGCACTGCATTCTCCCGGCAATGAACTACTTCGCAGGTCCGATATCGGATGGTCACCTGTGGCATGGGTCGAAACACGGCTGTGATGCACCGAGTTCCAGAGTTGGCCACATAGAGTATACCACATGTTGTCAAGACCTCGGTAACAAAAGGGTTATAGGAAGGTTAAAATTAGTTTGGTGCGGAGGGATCTCAACAGATGCCGAAGGCTAGGGTACGGTAGCTCCAGATGGGGCCAATGATCACGTGTGCCACTGAGCAAACCGAGCCTTGGTTGCATCGGGGAGCCGGTCCCTGCGTTGGGCGGCGCCCAAGGAGGTATTAGCACCTGGCAGGTATTGTTCAGATCTCACCTCGTCCAGGAGATGGCCCGCTCGCTGAGATGGGCGTATTCCAAGGTCAGGTGATCCAAGACGCCGTCGAACATGGACCGCTGCCTACGGCCGTCAGCTTGCATGACCCAGATCTCCCAGGCGCCGCTCCGGTCGGAGAGAAAGGCCAGGTTTTGCCCATCGGGGGACCAAGCCGGGGCAGCGCTATGCGCTACCTGGTCGTTGGCCTGCCGGGGCGTGTCGGTCAGCCGCGTGAGGTTCCGCCCGTCAATGTCGACGGCATAGATCTCCCAGTGGTCGTGCTGGCGCCGGGTGAAGGCCACCCGGCCTCCGTCAGGCGACCAGACGGGGCTGGTGTCGGTAGCGTTGTCGGTGATGAGGTAGGAGACCTCGCCGTCCTCGCTCTGGACGCGCAGGCCCTGTTCGTCGGCATAGACGATGCGATCGCCGTCCGGGGACCACGCTGGGGCAAGACTGAACAGGGAGGAAGGTGGCTCGCGAAACGCGCCGTCACCCAGATCCACGATACCCAGTCGCCAGTGAGGGTGCGGTGGCAGGGTGAAGCAGAAGCTGCGGAAGCAGTATTCAAGCTCCGTCAGCCGGCCGCCGTGCTGCCGCGAGAACAGGAGCTCCGATCCGTCGGGTGACCACGAGGGCCAGCGCGTCTCGCTCCAGTCGAAAACCCGCCACTCTTCCCCAGTCGTCACATCCACAACCCATACACCGCGCGGTTCCCGCCAGCGGACGAATGCGATCCGGGCTGGTCCGGTGCCAGCGGGCGACCAGGTTGGATCCATGCCATCGGTGAGGCGCTGCAGGCCCGTTCCATCGGCATGGATGACGTAGAAGGGACCGCCCCAGGTCGTCTGGAACACGAGCTTGCCGCTCAGCGCTGTAGATGTCGACACTGGGGCCGGGGGTTGCTCCGGCTCGGGTGTGGGCGTGGCCGCCGGGCCTAGGAGCGCCAACGAGACGCCATCGCCGTCTATTTCCAGCAGGTAGGACGCCATGCCTGCGCTGAGGTTCCGGACGACGACAAAGTAGGCGCCATCGATCCGAAAGTTGCCTGACCAGACAAGGATGCCATCCTGCCGGGAGCCGGTTGAACCGCGCCCCACCGGATCGCTTTCGAGGCCCAGGCCCCGGCGCTCGATCCCGGCCGGTGTCCAGACTTCGAAGTCGAGGCCTTGGTGAGGTTCGACCTGGAGGCGGATCTCGATCTGGGACCCGTCGCCCGCATATTGGAAAGCATACCAACACTCGCCTCCACCGTCCAACTCGTGCCATTCGCTATCTGGGGGCAAGGCCGATTCTGGTCCAGTGCCGACCATTGAGGCCGCGGTGACCTGGCCCAGCAGCAAACAGACGATCACACCTACCAATCTACCTGCCAACAGCCTCCGGTTCTTCATTCTCGCTCTCCCGCAGTCCAAGCTCGGTCTCTGCTCTAGTCCGTGTCAATCTCGACTTCGGTGCTCATGCCCCAGCGCAGCCCGGGGGGCTGCTCCGTCAGGTCGACGCGGACGGTATATACGACATCTCCGCCGAGGGTCGTCGCCTGTGGCGCAATGCCCACCACCGACCCGTCGATCTGCTCGCCGAGCGCTTCCACATAGACGGAAGCGGCCTGGCCCCGCACCACGCCGGCCACGTCTCGTTCGCTCAGATCGGTGGTCTCTGTCCGCAGGTGCGATAGATCGGCCAGCGCCAGCACCACTTGGCCAGGCACCACCGCCTCACCCGGCCCGACCTGCAAGGCGGTGACCGTGCCGTCAAAGGGCGCGACCAGTGTGGCTTGATCCAGTGCCGCTCGGGCCGCCTGCAAGGCGGCCTCCGCCTGGGCGACCTGTGCCTCGGCAGCCGCAATCTCTTCTGCAGTGGCGCCGGCTTCCAGCAGGGCGACCTGGTGCTCGGCCTGGACCTGCTGGACCTGGGCAGCCTCTACAGCTGACGTGGCCTGATCGACTTGCGCCCGGGCAGCCAGGGCCTGGTGTTCTGCTTGGGTCACGGCCACCTGAGCCGACTCAACCTGGGCCCGGGCCGCGTCCAGTGCCTCCACGCTGGCTCCGCCGAGCACGGCTTGGTACCGGGCGCGGGCGGCCTGGCAGGCGATGGTCGCCTGCTCCAGGGCCAATGCCTCGGGACGCATTTGGATGTTGGGGGAGCCCTGCACGACGTCATACGCCGCTTGGGCTTGGCGCAGCTGGGCCTCAGCCAGTTTCACGTCGGCCTCGACAGCGGCCAGTTCCATCTGCGAGGCGCCGGCTTTGATCTGCTGGTACTGTGCCTGAGCAGCGTGCACTCCGGCCCTGGCCGTGTCTACGGCGGATTGAGCCGCAGCATATTGGGCCCCGGCTGCTTCCAGGGCCGCCTCGGCTTGCGCTATCTGGACCTGGGCCAGCGCCACTCCATCCTCGGCCGATGCGATCTCTTCCGGACGGGCACCAGCGGTCAGGCGGGCTAGGTTGGCCCGGGCGGCGTTGACGGCTGCCTTGGCCTGGGCCACCTGGGCCTCCAGGCCATCGGTCACCAGCACGACCAGGACATCGCCCGCCTGCACCACGTCGTCTGGTTCGATCCCGACCGAGC
>JASFOV010000525.1:0-3676 GCA_050116355.1 Anaerolineae bacterium | reverse complement strand
AACGCCTGCGCCTTCTCGCCCACCGCCCGGAACACCGTTGCCACCGGTATCTCCACCGGGCACACATCACTGCACAGCCCACAGCCCACACAACTGGTCACCATGTGGTTCAGCCGCGTCACGTGGAACAACAGCGTGTCCGGCATCAACCGCACCGTCCCCTTCCGCGCCGCCCACTGGTAGTACAGCTCCGACTCGTGCTCAAAGGTCGGCGTGCGAAAGATGCACTCCCGGCAGTAACAGATGGGGCAGTTGATCATGCAGTTGTGACACCGGATGCAGCTCGAAAACTCGGCCAGCAGCCCCTCCATCGAGTGCACCCGCGCCCGGAACCCGGCCAGCGCCTCATCCCGCGCCTCCGTCCGCGCCGCGATCAAGGCCGCTACCGCCGCCTCTCGTCCCACCGGCGCCTCCGCCTCGCGCAGGTCCAGGGCCTCGGCCACGTCCGACCGCGCCCGCAGATAGATCTGCCCCGTCTCAACCCCCACCAGCCCCATCGCCAGCGCCACATGCTCCCCGTCCGGCAGCGGCTGCTCGCACATCTGGCAGGCCGCCCGCCAAGTCAGCCCACTGGCCGGCTGCAGGTCGCCACTCACCGCCCCGGCCCGCAGTCCCTCCGCCAACTGCGACCGGTCCTCCCGCGCTTGGTAGTCGGTGACCGGATAGGTGCCCAGACAGTCGATGCCGATGACCACCACGTTGTCCAGCTTCACCTGCTGGAACTTGACCAGCTCCACCAACGCCCGGATCTCGCAGGCACGCAGAACCACGCCCAACCGCTCCTGGTGCCCCGTCATCGTCAATTGCGACGCCGCCCGCGCCGCGTTGATGGGCAGCACCGGCGCCAGCGGGTCGGCCCGCTCCAGCGCGTCCGGATCGGTGACCAGCATCGGCGCCACTCCGCCGCCGGGCAGGGTCACCGGCACCAACAGCGCGTCGACCGTCCCGCCCGTCAATAGGCGGCGCAACAGACCTTGGATCGTCTGCAGCGGGCTGTCCTGCACCTCCACCATCGATTCTATCATGCTTTCCCCTCGTTCACGCCCCGGTACATGGCCTGCCGGCCGGATTGCGCCCCACGCTTGTCCCTCAAATGGCCCCCACTCCCTTCAGAGGGTTCGGCCCTTTGGCCTTCAACGCCGCCACCATCTCGGTCACGGTGTCGGCAAAGTACTGGCCCTCGCTGGCGCTGATCCAGCGCAGCCACACCCGTTCCGGGTCAAAGCCCATCTGCTCCAGGATGCTGTGCAGGATGGCCACCCGGCGCCGGGCCTTGTAGTTGCCGCTCTGGTAGTGGCAGTCGCCCGGGTGGCAGCCGCCGATGAGCACCCCGTCGGCGCCTTCCAACAGGGCCTTGGCCACATAGACCGGGTCCAATCCGCCCGAGCACATCAGGCGGATGATGCGGATGTTGGGCGGGTACTGAATGCGCGATGTGCCCGCCAGGTCCGCGCCGGTGTAGGTGCACCAGTTACATAGAAAGGCGATGATCCTCGGTTCAAACTCGGCTTCGGCCATTGCTGTCCCCTCGTGGTCCAAAGAGTCTCTCATGTTTCCCGGGCATCTCGGATCTCTAGATCCAGGTCGCGCATGGCGTGCTCCAGGTCGTCTACGGGCACATCCTCTACTTTGAGCGTCACGACACCCGTGGTCGGATCGTCGCCTAGGAAGGTGCCCAGAGCCAAAATGTTGCCCCCCAGCTGCGCGATCTTGGTGGTAAGGCGGGCGATTTCGCCTTTACGTTCTGGCACCTCAATGGTCAGGCGCAATCCCTGCTCGCGGGCTCCCAGCAGTTCCAAGAACAATTTGAAAATGTCGGTCTCGGTGATGATGCCGACCAGCATATTACCTTCGACGACGGGCAATCCGCCAATCTTGTTGTCGGCCATCACGCGAGCCGCCTCTTCTAATGGGACGTCGGGTGTCACGGTGATGACATCGGTCGTCATCAGTTCCTCCACCTTGAGATTGGAGAGCAAGTAGTGCATCTCGTAGATGCTCAAAGAGGTGGCAGGTGAAGGTGAGGCGTACAACAGATCCTTCTCGGACACAATGCCTATAAGCCGGCCATCGGGGTCGAGCACCGGCAGCCGTCGCACCTGGTTCTCGCGCATCACGCGCAACGCCTCTGTAATCGGCACATCGGCGGTGATCGTGACCGGCTTGGTAGACATCCGCTCCCTGACCAGCATTATCCCTCCCGTACGTCTACGATCTCCATGCCCAGAGCTTCCATAATGGCCACGAGCTTGTCCGTGGGCGCGCCGGAAATCTTGACCGTGACCATGCGGTTGGTGGGGTCTTCGCCCCGGAAGGTGCTCAGCGCCAGAATGTTGCCCCCCATATTCGCGATCTCATGGGTCACGCTGGCCAGCACTCCCTTCTCTTCGGGTACGAGCATGGTCAACCGCACACCCTCTTCCCGCGCACCCAGCAACTCGAGAAAGACCCGGAACAAATCGGTCTCGGTGATGATGCCGACCAGCTTACCATTGCGCATCACAAGCAGGCTGCTGATCTGGCTGTCAGCAAGAATGCGGGCTGCGTCCTCGATCGCCGTATACTCGGTGACTGTGATGACGTCTGTGACCATGCAGTCGCTGATCGGCGTGCCGGGATCGACTCGCAGCAGATCCTTCTCGGCGACGATACCTACCAGGTTTTCTTCTTTATCGAGCACTGGTAGATGGTGGATCTTGTGCTTTTCCATAAGCTCCAACACCTGCTGGGCGTTTGCCTCCGGTGTAATGGTCATCGGCTTGGGCGTCATTCGCTCGACTATCAGCATCTCTGTGTCCCTCCTAAATCATGGCCATATCCAGGGCGGCCATCAGTTGCTTGTGCTCAAAGGTCTTCTGCCGGGTGGCCTTGTTGGGACAGACCACCGCGCACACCCCGCAGCCCTGGCACAACGCATAGTCCACCACCGCCACCCGCGCATCCTCATCCATCACCCGCGCCCCGTAGGGACAGGCGTCGACGCACAACCCGCAGAAGCTGCACAATCGCTCGTTCACCCACACCGCCGCCGCCCGGTCCGCCAACTGTCCCTGCCCCAGAAACGCCGCCGCCCGCATCGCCGCCCCCTGCGCCTGGGCGATCGTCTCCTCCACAAACCGCGGGCTGTGGGCCAGGCCAGCGACATACACCCCCGCCGGCCCCAGGTCCAGCGGCTTCATCTTGGCCTGCTCCTCCCGGTAGAAGCCGTCCTCGTCGCGCCGTACCCCCAGCTCCGCCGCCACCGTGCCCGCTGTCGCCTCCACGCCCACACTCAACACCAGCAGGTCCGCGTTCAGCCGCACCTTCTGGCCCACCACCGGCTCCACCACGCTCACCTGCAGCCGCTCCGGCGTGGCGCTCACCACCGGCTTCTCCGGCCACTCGTACCGCAAAAAGACCACCCCCGCGTCCCGCGCCGCCTGGTAGTACGCCTCGCGGAAGCCGTAGGTCCGCACCTCGCGGTACAGCACGTACACCTCCACCTCCGGCCGTTGCGCCTTCAGCGCCAGCGCGTTCTTGACCGCCTGCGTGCAGCACACCCGGCTGCAATACGGCCGCTCCGGCTCCCGCGACCCCACGCACTGGATCATCACCACCCGCTGCGCCACCGCCAGCGTCCCCTCCGCCAGCTGCTCCTCCAACTGCCGCTGCGTCAGCACCCGCGGATCCTCGCCGG
>JASFOV010000524.1:0-3677 GCA_050116355.1 Anaerolineae bacterium | reverse complement strand
TGAGACGCTCGGCGCGAGCCGCAGCAAAGGAACCGGGTGTGCGACGACAGAAGATGAGGTGAAATCCCAGACGGCACAGTCCATCTTCCAGCCAGGTGAAATCATAATCCCGGCCATAGGTCTGCAGCTGGTACATGCGTGTCGAGAGATGGAACCGGTCCACGATCCAGGAGTAGAACTGCAGCAGCTCAAAGAGCCGGGCCCAGGTGCGATAGGTCTCCAGGGCCCGATCCTCTTCGTGGGGCTCGAAATTGATCAGGCCGCGGCCCCAGGGCGTGTTGGTGAAGCCACACCATTCGGCCGAGATAATGGGTGAGTGGTAGCGGTACTTGCGAGGTCCGACGATGCGTGGATGCTCGTTCAGGGCGAACGCAATCTCCGTCTTGAAGGTCAGACGGGTTCCTTCTAGGATGATCTTGGGGCATAGCTTGGGCATAGGAATCCTCGGGATAGAACTCGATGATGTCTGGGATGCCAGGTGCTGCAACTAGGGGCACCGGTGCGGCAGATCGGAGTCTCGCCTTCCAAGATGGAGTTGTGGCCGGCGACGGGCCGTCCGCTAGCGGGGCAGTGCATCAAGCAACCGGTCCAGTTCGTCCTCGGTGTTGTAGTAGTGGGGAGAGACGCGAATCACGTCAGCGCGTAGAGAGATGAGGACGCCTGCACGGTAGAGCCGGTCCGCCAACCCTTGCGCCGGGTGTACCGGATGGCGAAAACAGACGATGCCGGATCGCTGGTTCCGGTGCTCGTGGGGCGAGATGACCTCGTAGCCCATCCGATCCAGCCCGTCGATCAGATAGCCGGTGAGGGCCAAGATCCGGGCCTCGATCTCTGCCAGCCCCTGAGAAAGGAGCAACCCCAGGGCTGCTTCCATGCCCAGCAGGCCAACCACGTTGGGTGAGCCGGGCTCGAATCGCTCCCCGCTGTCGCGGAGGGGCGAGTCGTAGTTGTAATAGTCGTCCCGATCCACGACGGCGCGCCACCCGGTCATCACCGGGTCCAATTGGGTCACCAGCTCGCGGCGGATGTACAAGAAGCCGGCCCCGATAGGCCCTAGCAGCCACTTGGCAGCATGGGCCGCGAGAAAGTCAACGGGAGTCTGCGTTACACTGAAGGCCAAGGCACCCAAGCCCTGGATGCTGTCGACGCAGAGGTAGGCGCTGTGTCTTTGACACAGTTCGGCCAAGGCATCCAGATCGTTGCGGTACCCCGTGCCAAACTCAACGAAACTGAGCGCGACCAGCCGGGTGCGTTCGTCCATCAATCCAGCCAAATCGTCAACCAGGATACATTGGTCGCAAGCCGGTGCAAAGCGAACCTCCACGCCGCGCCGTCGCAGATTGGTCCAGGGATAGACATTGGCCGTGAATTCGGTCTCGGCGCAGATGAGGTTGTCGCCCGGTTTCCAATCCAGCCCTGCGGCCACAATGTTGAGTCCGTGAGAGATGCTGCTGGTGAATACGATCTCGTCGCGACCAGCTCCGATGAAGGCCGCGGTCGCCTGGCGAATCCTCTCCAAAGCGGTATCCCATCCGGTGAGTGAATCGCTTCCCCGCAAGGAACGGTCCGTCAGGTAGCGGTTCATGGCATTGGTCACGGGTAACGGCAAAGCGGCCACCGAGGCGTGGTTCAGGTAGGCGTATTTTCGGGTCACTGGAAACAGGGCGCGAGTCTGAGGAATATCCATCGCTGAAGGCTCACAACGCTTGTGCAATGCGAGGTAGGGCGTCCGTTAGGTCGGTATGCAGCACAACGTCGGCTTGCGGGTCGAATCCAGTCGGCTGCAAGTTGATGATGATCGCCTTGGCGCCCCGGTCGACCGCCAGCACGGGGATGTCGGCTGCAGGGGTGACCTCCAGGGAGGAGCCGGCCACCAGCATGAGGTCACAACGGCGGGCCTCGTCCATCGCCTGGTTCAGGACACGGATGGGCAATTGCTCGCCAAAGAGGATGACGTTGGGCTTGAGCACGCCTCCGCAGTCGCAACGAGGTATTCTGCCATCTAAGATGTCCTGCTCAAGTTGGGCATTGACTGGAAATTCTTGGTAGCAGCGAATGCAGGTGGCTGCGCGCAGGTGGCCGTGTAGCTCTAGTACGTGCCTGGAGCCCGCTTTCTGGTGCAGGTTGTCGATATTCTGGGTGATGACGGACTTGATATAGCCCTTTTGCTCCATCTGGGCCAGGGCTATGTGGCCGGGATTAGGTGCGGCCTCGAGCATGGTGCGGGCCATGGGTCGTATCCAGTTATAGAAGGTTTTGGGATTCAGCCGGAACCCCCAGATGGAGGCAACGAGCATGGGATTGTGTCGCTCCCACAACCCCGAACCTGGGCTGCGAAAATCGGGGATGCCCGAGGCCGTGCTGTGGCCGGCCCCAGTGAAAGCGACAACATAGTGAGCCTGGGCGATCAGTTCGGCGGCGCGCTCGATTTCCCTTTCCCAGCTCATACCTGCTCCCGTCTCTCCACCTTCACCCAGTCATCACTGGATCTGGAACTCCGCCCCACTGGCCAGCCGGTGGGCCCATCGCGTCGTCTCGGGCAGACGATAGCGCGTCGTACAGCGCAGGACCATGTCGATCGCGTCGGGCAGGTCAATCCGGTGACCGGTCGAGACATACAGCGGCTTGACGTTGGAACGGCTGCGCACGACAGCGCCCAACAGTTCGTCGCCGTCGGTCAAGGGTACCCAGTCACCTTTTTCGGCGTCTGGCTCCGGATGCTCGCCGGTCAGACGCGACTTGGCACAGCCAATGCTGGGCCAGTCCAGGATAACGCCCATGTGAGAAGCCAAGCCAATGCGGCGTGGGTGGGCCAGTCCATGTCCGTCAAAGATCAAGAGGTCAGGCCAGACGGCGAGTTGCTCGAGCGCAGCCAGTACGCTGGGCCCTTCGCGGAAGGTCAACAAGCCAGGTATGTAGGGAAAGTCTGCGGGTGCTTGACCCCGCGCTATGTCCACCGGTTCCAAATCGGAGAAGCGCAAGACTACGACGGCTGCTCGAGCCATTCCCCCTCGGAAGCCAACATCCACGCCTGCTACGGTTTTTATCTGTTCAGGATCAAAGGTCGTCTTGGTCACTACCTTCTCCGCGAGCCGCATTTGCAGGGCCTTGGCCTCGGCAACCGGCAGATTCCACGGATGGGGTATGGCCAACTGCATCGAATTTGCTCCTCTCCACGCTGTGAATACTCTAGCACAGAACCCTGCCTTTGGCAAGCTTGACACTGATAACCTTTTGGGGTAAGATGCAGCCGCCGCATGGAGTAGGGGAGAAGCATCACGGAGCTGGGCGCGGGTACGCGTCTATCACAAGGATGAGAAACCATGTCATTCATCGAAGACAAAGCGCGTGACGTCAGCCGGCCGGCTCTTGAGGCCATCGGCCGTACTTTGGCCCGGTGGAATGTGTCGCCCAATGGGGTGACCTATCTGGGCCTCGTTTTGACCATCGGGGTGGCGGTCCTGGCCGCGCTGGGCGAAGTTCGCTGGGCTGGCGTGGCCTATATTTTTGCCGCGATCTGCGATGCGTTGGACGGTACCCTGGCCCGGGTGAGCGGTAAGGGCAGCCGGTTTGGCGCTTTTCTCGACTCGACCATTGATCGCTTTGAGGAGTCGATTGTCTTTTTGGGGTTGAGCATCCATTACGCCCTCACTGGGGGTGCTGTGGAGATCCCGCTG
>JASFOV010000523.1:0-3699 GCA_050116355.1 Anaerolineae bacterium | reverse complement strand
CGTCACTAACCCGCAGTGCCGACCAACCCGCGGGCGCGCCTGACGACGGCCTCAACCTAAACGAAGTTTGGGGTTACGGCTTTGAACTGCCCGAAGGTGGCACCAGCAGTGGAAAGCTTCGTGTGGACCAAACTCGGCTAGAGCTGATCCCGCCACCGACCGAAATCACGGTCACCAACCTCAATGATAGCGGCGACGGCTCGCTGCGCCAGGCTCTGGAAGAGATCGCGATCGGTGGCACGATCACCTTTCATCCCAGCCTGGCCGGCGGTACCATCATGCTCAGTTCAGGGCCATTGGTGCTAGCAAACAGCGTCACAATCGATGGTGCAGATGCACCCGGCTTGAGCCTGAGTGGTGGTGGCAGCGACCGTGTACTCATTGTTGATCCTGGCGTAGCCGTTACTGTGGCTCATCTCACAGTAGCCAATGGTTATGGCTGGCAGTTGGCCGGCGGCATTCTCAACAATGGCTCGCTCACACTCGACCACGTCACTGTGAGCGGCAATACGATGGCCACAGACGCGGGCGACTTTTGGCAGGGTGGTGGTGGCATCTACAGCGGTGAAGGAGCTACCCTGAATCTTGTCGACAGTAGTGTGATCAACAACAATGCCGGCTGGTCCGGCGGCGGGGTGTACTCCTTCTTCAATACGACGACCACCATCGTGCGCAGTACCATTGCTGGCAATGTCTCCAATGATGTGGGCGGTGGCCTGCGCCTGTTGGGCAATGCCGAGATCGTCAACAGCACCATCAGCGGTAACGAGGCAACTGGCTGGTATGGTGGCGCACTATTCATGACTGACGGCGTCGCTAATATGACCAACGTCACCGTTGTCGAAAATGTCTCGCCATCCTCTGCTCCATCCGCCGTCTTTGTAGGTACGTTTGGCGATGGCAGCGCCACGCTCAATCTGGTAAACACCATCGTGGCTAACAACGTGACTGAAGGCTGCTTCCTGGCACCCTATGGAGCAGGTCCTGTAGCCATCAACTCACTTGGCAACAATGTGTTTAGCGATAGCACCTGCTTCCCTGTTGGCAATGATCAGATCGTCGGCGATGTTGGAACCGATTCGTTGGCCGACAACGGCGGTCCCACGCTGACCCATGCGTTACTGGCTGGTAGCCCGGCCATTGACGCTGGTGACAACGCTGTCTGTCCAGCCACCGACCAGCGGGGCCTCGCGCGAGATGCTGCATGCGATGTTGGCTCGTTCGAATACCTGCCCTGACGTAGCATGATCAACCCGGGCTTGGCCAAAATAGAGCCCGAAAAGTAGTGACGGGGTAGTGGGAGGTCATTGTTGATCTTCTACTACCCCGTCTGAGCAAAGCGTCTCATCGGCAATTCTCTGATCCTGCCGGCCGACTCGGGATGTTCTGAGTGAGTGTCGTTAGGAAGCTGGATTTAGTATCTGCGCTGAAGATGCAGGGCATTTGTGATTGTGCAGTTATGCATTATGATGGTACAATCCTGAAAATGAGACGCCCAAAGCCTGCGCGGTTCGCGAGCAAGAAGGAGCACCGGGGAGCAAAGGACCTGACGTGTGAGCGTTCTGCCTCACTTGGAATACAGAAGCCACAGGATACCTACTGATGAAAAAGATCTTGACGATCGCGGTTGAGGCCAAGCCTTATGCCACTGCTGGTGGAACCAGCGATGTAGTCGGTTCACTCACCAGGGTGTTACGGGAGACGGGCTACGATGTCCGCCTGGTGTTGCCTTTTTACAGCGCCATCCTCCGCGCCCCCCGATACCCGGTCGAGCAATTGGCTGATCTAGATGTTCATGTCGGCGCCGAATCCGTGCGAGCATCTGTTCATCGGTCCAACCAGAGTACGTATCTAGTGGGGCGTGATCCCTTCGGGTACTTTGCCCGGGTGGGGCGAGACGATGTGCCCGTGTACCCAGCTCTGGAGGACAGCTCCGTGGATGCAGGCAAGCTATATGCTTTCTTTTGCCGGGCAGCACTGGAGCTGGTCAAGAGGTTTCGCCAAGATGGCTGGCAACCTGACATCATTCACTGTCATGACTGGCCTACCGGCTTGATCCCGGCCTGCCTGAGACATGAACTGCCCGGCGCTGATTCTGGCCAAGACATGCGCGTTGCTTTCACCATCCATAACATGAGTGATGTCATCTATCAGGGTGGCTGGTTTGATCCAGACCTTCTCCAGTATGCAGGCCTTCCCAACCAGCTGTTCCACGACGGCCAGGTACGGCACAAGGGGCGTGTCAATTTTATCAAGGCCGGAATCGTGTTTTCTGATCGAGTGAACACTGTCAGCCAAGGGTACGCACGAGAGGTCAGCCGTGGCAGGACAGAGAGCTTTGTCACCTTGACCGGCACTCGTAAGCGCTTCAAATGCAGCGGAGGCCTGGATGGCGTATGGGCCAAGTATCACGTCAACCTAGTCGGAATCAGGAATGGCATCGACGACTCGTATGATCCAGAGCGGATCGGAGAGGGTGAGGACTGGCAGTTTGTAGACGAGGACTGGAAGTTGAGCTATGTACGCGGAGGCGGACAAACCATCGCAGGCTGGGCATATAACCGAAGCGACCCGCACCTCCAGCGAAAGAAGCATGATATCAAGCGCTATCTGCAAGAGCGATGCAACCGACTTCTGAAGACACAGCTTGAAGTGAGCGCCGAGATCCCGGTCATCGCAGTGCGGTCCAGGTTGACGGAGCAGAAGGGCTTTGACCTGATTGTCGAAGGCCTGCGGAAATGGCGCCATGCCTGGCCGGCACAATTCGTCATCATCGCCTGGGGTGAGAAACGTTATGCCAAACCGTTGAAGAAGCTGGCCACCGCCCACCCCCAATGGATTGCCTTTTCCGAATCATGGCAGGTTGCGCCTGAGCCCTTGCATTATGCCGGTGCCGACATGCTCCTGATGCCCTCCCTGTTTGAACCTTGCGGGCTGCCCCATATGATGGCGCTGCGCTATGGGACCCTTCCGATTGTGAGGCAGACCGGCGGCCTGGCCGATGTTGTGCAGGACTTTGACCCACAGACCAAGGCGGGAAACGGTTTTGTCTTCCAAGCCCCCGATGTTGAGGAGATGCTCCACGCAGTTGAGGGAGCGCTCGAGACCTACCACCAACGTCCTGACTATTGGCAAGAACTGCTGACCTCTGCGATGCAGGCTCGGGACCGGTATGGGCATGACTTTACCTGGACTGCCGCAGCCAATCGCTACTTGACAGAGCTGTATGAGATAGGTGACCGGACTGAGACCGGTCAATAGCTAACAGAGGCAGGCTGAGTGTAGAGGGGCATCATGATGGATTTCACTTTTGACAACCGGAACCGGTTTGTACTCTCCGAGTTTGCCGCGAAGCGTCCCTTCGCCAGCTTCTTGCCCGGCATTGCTGGGCCGTTGGGCATCCCACTGTGGGTCTTTTATGTGAACCGCGGCCAGGCCATCGCCAGCTTTGGGGTGCAGACCAAAGACAACCCCATTATGGAGTTTGAACCGGCCAATAAGGCCTATTCCACCACACCCTACACCGGCTTTCGCACCTTTCTGAAGCTGAGGCGGGATGGGAACACAGCGCTATACGAGCCATTCTCACCGTGGCACGCCACCGACTCTGTTCAGATGTCCATCGGCATGAACGAGCTCGAGCTGCAAGCCATCTGTACGGCACACGGCCTCCAGACCAATGTGCTGTACTTCACCCTG
>JASFOV010000522.1:0-3706 GCA_050116355.1 Anaerolineae bacterium | reverse complement strand
GGTCGGCACCACCCCGGCTGCAACCAGCCAGGCACCAAAGCAGGATCCCGAGCAGTACCCCTGCCTTCCAATATGTGCGGATCATGCTTCATGCCCATCCCGGTGCCGAATCCGGGTGGTGTTCGAAGAGACCCCCCATTCGTCCACCACTCAGGGCTGGCGGACCTCGGGCTCGACGCTGATCGTCCCACTCTTTTCGAACTGTAGCTCAAGCGTATAGCTCTCGCCCACGTTGAGATCCTGCTTCATGCCGATGAGCATGACATGATAGCCACCCGGTTCGAGTTGGACCTCGCCGCGGGCCGGCACCTCCAAGCCCTCGGCCAGCATCTGCATCTTCATGATATCATCTTCGAGCACGGTCTCGTGGATCTCGACCACCTCGGCCACCTCGGTCCGGCCGCCAATGAGCCGGTCGGATTCGCTGCCCTCATTTCTGATCAGCATGAACGCCGCGCCAGTGCCAGCCATGCCCATGCCCTGAGACATGCCACCC
Source organism: Anaerolineae bacterium (assembly GCA_050116355.1). Lineage (GTDB taxonomy): Bacteria > Chloroflexota > Anaerolineae > JAAYZQ01 > JAAYZQ01 > JASFOV01. Next base: position 3,210 of record JASFOV010000522.1, on the reverse strand, counting down.
TCTGAGGCTCCTGATGATTCTTGCATCGCCAACGCCGGTCGGGACCATGCATCTTCGACCTTGATGCTGGGGCCAGCTGGAGTGCCACATGCCATCAGCACCGCGACCACCACGCTGACCATTACCCCCAGCCCGAATAGATTCCTAACCCTCATCCCTTCTCCTCCATATCAATCAAATCGCAGGGTCTTCCTCTTCGCGACATGCACCCGAATCGTAATCCAGTGGCATTCAGTTCAGTACCATACGTGCGGCGCCTGGACAGTCCTCCACCGCGACGCAAGCTCAGTTCAGCAGTTCCCGGATGTCATGGACAATGTCTTCGACCTCGGTGCCAAACGTCTCGCGTAAGCGCCATTGGCCCTCTGTATCGAGCACAAAGGTGGTGGCTGTATGGTTGACCAAATAGCCGGCGGCACTGCCCGACGACGTGTCTTTCTCGTAGAACACATCAAAGATATCGTATACAGCCTCAAGTTGCTCCTGTTCGCCGGTGAGACCCACAAAGTCGGGATTGAAGGCATTGACATGCATCCCCAGGCGCTCGACCGTATCCCGCTCGGGATCGACTGTCACAAACACAAAGCGAACCTGATCTGCATCCTCACCCAATGCCTCGTATACCTGGCGCCAGGTCGCCAACGTCGTAGGACAGACATCCGGACACTGTGTGTAGCCAAAAAAAAGGAGAACCACCTTACCGCGCTCGTCGCTGAGGCGAAAGTCCTGACCGTTCTGGTCGGTCAGTGTGAAATCAGGCACCGGCAGCGGCTCCTCCAGTACCGAGCCACGAAAGGACGGCCCACCGCAGCTTGACAGCAGAAGGGTCACAGTCAGAACCAGGAATAGACATAGTCGAGTGTTGCGCTGCATGAATACCAAACCTCCCCGCATGGACATGCCTGCCCTATGAGAGTACTGTGCCGGTGCAGACCATCAGCAGCACCAATCCCAAGTACAAGTTCGAAGTGTGGAACAAGGCCAAAGCGCGGGCGCGTACTGGCCGGCGGATCAGCCGGATGCTGAGCAGTAGAAAAACGATCGATGCGGCCGCGACGGGCGCCAGGTACAGCCAGCCGAGGGCTGGCTGGGCGGCCAAGGCCAGCGCGGCCAGTACTGCGGCTACTGCATGGAGTAGCACCCACCATGCCGCGGCTCGCGGGCTGCTCCAGACTGGGAGCATGGGGAATCCACCCCGGGCGTAATCGCGGCGGTAGGCGATGGCCAAGCTCCAAAAATGGGTCGGTGTCCACAGAAAGACCAGCAGCGACAGGATGACGGCGCCTGGATGGCTCCAGTTACCGGCTGCAGCGCTGCCGCTGAGCACGGCAGCGCTGCCAGCCAGACCGCCGATGACGATATTCAACGGCGTCCGCGGTTTGAGCCAGATGGTATAGACGCCAACATAGATTACCGCTCCCACCAACAGAAAGACAGCCAATGCCGGGTTCGCAGGCAAGACCAGCAGCGAGGGTACAACGATCATCAAGCCGCCCACGAGCGGCACCCAAGCAGCGCCGGCGCGCGAGCGGTCGACGAGAGGACGGCTGCGGGTGCGCTCCATTCGCGAGTCCAGCTCTCGCTCCAAATACTGGTTGATGGCCGATGCGCCGCCGGCAGCCGAGCCGCCGCAAACCACCAGCAGCACCAGACTCCCCATGCCCGGCCAGCCGCCCGCAGCAAGAAAGGCGCCGCCAATCGCTGCGAACAGCAGTAGCACGACTACCCGCACCTTGAACAGAACGGCAAGGGCTTTGGGCACAGAGACAGGACCGGCCGAGGTGGCCGGAACGTTCAGTTCATCAGCATATACAGGATCCAAGGGTCTGTAGTATCTCCCTCTCTTCGAATCCAAGCCCGCCAAGTGACTCCGATGGGTAGGCACGGATACGGCCCAATCGCCCCATGCGTCCAGGCCGTGCAACACCCTATGCCACACTCCCCACTAGAGCGTTACCGCCGTGCCTTCCTGCTCATCCAGACCGGCTGCGCGCTCCCCGCCTTCCCCGGTGCGTGGGGACAGCGTCAGGGGTTCCTTGCGTTCTTCTTCGCGAATGGCCCGGGCCAGCAAGATCAAGGCCGCGATGAGGAACATCATGCTGCCGGGAATCCACATGATCACTCCCCCCAGCATCTGATCCTGCATAACCGTCAATTCTCCGAGGCGCGGCACAACGGTATAGTGCATATAGAGCGGTTCGCTGGCAAAAGACAGAGCGACCCCCGTTAGCGCTGTGGGCGGCACTGCCGAGATCACAAAGCCAATCCGCACTCCGCGCGAAAGCCGTCGATGGATGTGCGGCGCACAACCGATCACGTGCCACCAGAACAGCATGGCCGTAATAAAGAAGCTGAGATGCTCCAGGTTGTGCACCAGCTCACTCTGTAGGGTGAGATCATAGGCACGTGGCTCGTGCCAGCCGATGAGGACTGCCACATAGTAGAGCCACACCAGCCCCGGTGTCGTCAGCGAGCGCACCACACGCCGGAATGTGGCATCGGGGCGAAGGTTGCGACCGACTTCCAGACGCAAGCCGCGGGGCAATCCCCAGAGCATAATCGACATCGGGTCGGCCAGCAGCAGAAGGGGCGGGGCGATCATGACCAACAACAAGTGCTGGACCATGTGCATGTAAAAGAACTGGTCACTGAGCACATCGATGGGTGACATCAGTGCTACCCAGAGTACTGCCAGACCAGCCAGATACGAAACCGTGCGCCAGGGACTTGGTGCCTTGGCGCGGCTTTGTCGCTGCAGCCGCCACCGGCCCACAAGGTGGATCGTAGCGGCCAGTCCCACCGTCAAGATGATCTCTGGCTGCCACGCCCAAGACAACAACACAACACTCAACGTCGGGTCCATCACGACACCCGAGATCTAGAAACCAGAGACAGCCACAGGCGCTGTAGACACTTGCAGGCCATCTGATCAGACAGACAGGTCATTCGAAAGCCAACAGGAGTTCCGCCGCAGCCATGGAGCGCCTTGGTCCCCACCGTCAAAAGATTACCCTACCACCGTCCCCATCAGATAGAGCGCCGGATAGTAAAACACCCAGATCACATCCACATAGTGCCAGTAGATGGCCGTCGCCTCTACTCCCCAATGACGTTCGGCAGAATAGTGGCCGTTGCGGCCATTGTACCAGACGATGAGGATGATGATGACGCCGCTCAACACATGCAAAGCGTGCAGGCCGGTCATGCCGA
>JASFOV010000521.1:0-3709 GCA_050116355.1 Anaerolineae bacterium | reverse complement strand
GTATCCGCCATAGCACACCCTCCTCCCTGGTGAACAGTGACCAGTATAGGCGCAATGTGGTATCGGTGTCATCCCCCGAAAGTGCTATTCGGGGGGTTGCTTGTAAACCTGGGCCGCCTTGGGAGAAGCCAAGCGGTCGCAGCCCAGATCAATCGGCTGGCGGTGGCTTTACACAGCGAAAGCCCAGGTACGCCGGGCCGAAATCCTTTGGTCTTGGCCACACCTCGCCGTCGTAGGCAATGATGTAGGCGTGGTCGCCATCTGCCTCGGTCGCCGTCCACCAGTAGATTACCTGCGAGTGCACATCCCACAGCGGAGACTCCTTGTCCGGTGTCGTTTCGTAGGTAGCCTCGGCCGATTCTGCATCCCATACGCCCCCGCTGTTCTGCCCGTGGCGAGCCAGGGAACGCACCGCTTCGTCCACCGCCGGCAAGCGCCAGATGTGCTGCGCTTCGGGGGCAAGGGTCAGGCCATCTTGGCTGAGATGTTCACACACTCGCCGTGCCTCAACCCAGTTTGCCCCTTCGCGCGGCCATCCCGGCCCGTCCGGCGCCCACACGAGGGCCAGCCCGTTGCCCTGCACCAGCCGGGCCTGGAAATTGCCATCATCCAGGCGCTGGGATACGCGCAGGGCCGGGCCTACGCCGGAGACGATGAGCACCAGCAAGGGCAGCCCGATTGCCAGCGAGGTCGCTACCTTGCGCGGCCGGGGCCGGCCGTACCAATAGAGCGCACCCAACCCCACCAGGGGCAGCATGAGGAACAGTGTAACCGGGTTGGTCAGCCCTCCAAAGAACCAGGCGACCCCCAGGGCCAACATGCCGTGCAGGCCCGCGCCGGCCCGTGGCCAGTAGATCGCAACCAGCGTGACGCCCATGAAGAGGAGCATGGGGCTGAGGTATTGCACCAACATCAGCCCCACGTTCGATAGCCAGGACTCAAAGTACCAGCCCTCGTGAAAGTTCTCGACGATGCCCCAGAAGGCCCAGAAGCCAGTGGTGGCGGCAGAGAGCCCAACCGCAATCCAGCCTACGATCTGGCGCTTGGCTGGTCGTTCCATCGCTGCTAGCACCCGGTTGCCTTTGAGCGGCGCGTCATGATACCTTCTTCCCCAGAATCTGCAGCACCTTTAGCATGAGGCGGAAGGGACGGCCCTGGTTTTGGAGCTGATTGAGCGTGCCCCCGAGGTACAAGCGGTCCATATCGCTGTAGAACAAGAATGCGCTGGTTGAACCGGAATGCCCGATCAGCTCCGGCGTCGCTGAAAACGGAGAGAGGATTGTTGAAGACATCCCGGTTTTCGCGGACCAGGCTGTCGAGTTCGCGCTGTAACCTGTCCTCAAGACCTGTATGATGCATTCCACCTTCTCCCTCAGGGACAGCCTGCCAGAGCGCCCATGGATCTTCAGGCAGGCGTTGGTCCGGTCAGGACAACCAACTCATCCCACAACCTCTTGCCCGATATCTCGTCTTCCATGGCCTTGTCCGGTTTCTCGACCCGTTTGTCCAGCTTGAACAGGGCGCCATTGAGAGCACTGCGATCTGGATAGGCCAGCATGAGATCGGCTAATGGCTCGCCCGCGACCTCCGGTGGCTTGGCCAACAGCAGCGTCAACACTTTCCAAAGGAGACCCAGGAATCCGGATGGCCATCTCTTCTCCAAGTCCGGGTCTGACTTGTCGATGATGAACGTGGGATTGAAGGCTACAGACGAGATCTTTCCGGCGTGCCGTCGGGCCAGCTCTGCCGCGAGCATGCGATGCATGGTTTTGGTTCGCTCGTACGCGGTTTCTGTCTTGTGATTTGTTATGCTCTCCAGATCCTCCCAGTCGATCTCTTTGTAGGATGGGTTGACAACGTGCAGCACCATTCCGTCCGATTGCTCCAGCTGGTCCAACAACAGCCGGGTGAACAGAAACGGCCCCAGCACGTTCGTGGCAAACATCACCTCATGGCCGTTGGGCAGGAGGTTCGGACCATTCTGGATCAAGGCGACAACAGACAGTACCAATCCATCGATCGTTGGAAACCGGTGCAGCGCTTCCGCGGCTGCGAGCCGTACCGATTCCATATCAGAAAGGTCAACGATCAAAGTGGCAACGTCCGCGTCGTGGTACTCGATCTGGGCTTCAGATAGAACGCCGCGGATAGCATCCGCCCTGGCTTCCAGTTTTTCGCGCTTGCGTCCCAGCAATACCACTCGGGCGCCCCGTTTGGCTAGCGCGACAGCCGCACCGCCGCCAATGTTTCCGGTGGCTCCTGCAATTAGGATGGTCTGCTTGTTGATCATTGGAATACTCCTTCACCGTCTACATTTCGAACAGGTACTCCATGGCTTTGTCTTTGATTTGTCCCATCGTTTCCGATTCAACCGCTTCAGCTGCATATTCGACAACCAAGCTGAGTTTTCCGCAGCAGGTCACCGCGCCCAGCACCAGGTTGGCGTTGGCCAGAGGGATGCCGCCGCCGGGTTGCAGGATCAAACGATCGAGCTCGAGCGCTCCATACACCCTGGGAAACTCCAGCCGGCCGAGATTGGTGACGGCCGTGCCCCAATATCTCGTCTCCAGCGTGTCCAACCCGTCCCGCTGCAGGAGCCGCAGGACGACATCATCCCTCGTGGCGAAAGCGGACAGCTTCCCATACCTGGCGGAATCGGAGGGCACCAGCCCACCTAGCTTTTTGAAGCTCATCGCCTCACAGATGGTCGGATCCAGGTAGAGCCAATTGATGATCGCGCTGAACAGGTTCTTGTTGGTGAGTTTCGGCTGGATATCCTTATGGTACTGGCGCGCGTTGTCCCAGAAGCCGCGCTTGTGGTTGTACTTGAGTTTCAGCTCCGCACCCCCGGCGTACATGCCCATCCCTTCCCCCGGGGAGCGCGGCAGTCGATGGCGCAGGTCGGCGGCGATCACCGTCTTGGCATGGTAGGGCTCCTCGCCTTGCACCCAGCTCTGTGCGGCGGAAAAGGCGGTCGTGAGGGCAGAGTTCACCGTCACCTTCTCTTTTCTGCAGCGGGCGACCAGGGCAGCGGTCTCTGCCTCCGACAGTTCGATGGAGAAAAGCTGGTGATGGTAATGAGCCCAGTATGTCTCGGTCAGGATTCTGTAATCTTGCTGGTCAAAGAACACGGCCTCTTTGGCCCACTTCCGGTTCATCCGGCCGATGAGGAACTTGACCAGGGTGGGCTGAGATACGTCGCCCGGCAGGTTGCCCAGGTCGATGGGCGGGGGAGCGGGGAGCACCGCGACCTCGCGGTCCGGCTCGCCGAGGTGCATCATCAAGTCCCGGGCAAGATAGGCCAAGGACATCCCATCGCAGATCACGTGGTGGCAGAGGATGATCAACTCGGACAGATCCGGGGCTTGGACCAGGACAAAGCGGATGGCCGGCCGGGTTTCGAATTCAAACGGCACCTTGGATGCTTGCGCGTGGATCTCGATCCAGTCTTCCCCGGATTCCCTGGGGACGATCTTGATGGGGATCTCCTGGACTCCTCCAGAGGTGAACCGCAAGGCACCATCCGCGCCGCTTTCGGTCCGGACCCTGAGGAGTGCATGCCGCTGTTGGACCTTGGCCACAGCCCGCCTCAGCACTCCTTCCGAGACATGGCCTCGGATGCGGAGGACCATGGTCACGATGGCAAAGGGCGAGCGGGCAAAGAATCGCTCCGCCGCCGTGACTTTTCTCTGGTGCGCTTTGACGTTCT
>JASFOV010000520.1:0-3745 GCA_050116355.1 Anaerolineae bacterium | reverse complement strand
TTGTCGCACCAGAGGCGGCGCCGGTCGAAGCGGTCGCAGAGGAAGAGGTAGAGGAAGTCGTCGTACCGGAAGCGGAGGTGGCGCCGGTCGAAGCGGTCGCGGGGGAAGAGGTAGAGGAGATTGTCGTACCGGAGGCGGAGGCGGCGGTCGAAGCGATCGCAGAGGAAGAGGTAGAGGAGATTGCCGCACCGGAGGCGGCGGTCGAAGCGGTCGCGGGGGAAGAGGTAGAGGAGATTGCCGCACCGGAGGCGGCGGTCGAAGCGGTCGCGGGGGAAGAGGTAGAGGAGATTGTCGCGCCGGAAGCGGAGGTGGCGCCGGTCCAAGCGGTCGTGGAGGAAGAGGAAACTGTCGCAGCGGAGGCGCCGATCGAAGAATTTGTTGATGAAGAGGCCCTCTTGCCGGAGGCCGAAGAGTTTATTGATGAGGAGATGGTGGCGCGTCCCACAGTGGAAGCCGAGGCCGAGACCGTCGAGGAAGAGGTGATGGAACCTGTAGAGGCTGCCGATCTGGAAGCGCGCCGTGAGGATCTGGCGTCGCGCTTGGCCCAGAAGCCGCGTGACTATGAAGCCCGCCTCGATCTGGCCCGCCTGCACCGCGAACAGCACGATCCGGATGCTGCCCTGGATCAATATGAGAAGCTCATCTCTGCTCGCCAATTCCTGCCCGAGGTGATCGCTGATTTGAAGGCGCTGTCCCAGGAGCCGGTTGATCGGCCACGGCTTTACCAGTTGTTAGGCGACGCCCACATGCAGAACGATGAGCTTGACGAGGCTCTGGAGATGTACCGGGCCGCCCGGCAGGCCTTGATGCAGCGCTAGCTCGCACACATAGGAGAATAGGGGAGAAGATGGAACGTACACTGATTATCCTAAAACCGGATGCTGTCCAGCGAGGTCTCATTGGGCCCATTCTCACCCGTATCGAGCGGCGAGGATTGCGCTTCGCTGCACTCAAGCTGATCCAGATCACGCCTGACTTGGCATCACGCCATTATGCCGTCCACCAGGGCAAGCCATTCTACGAACCCCTTGTGGAGTTCATCACCAGCGGGCCGGTGGCGGTCGCGGTCGTTGAGGGGGAGGATGCGATCGATATCGTGCGCAAGACGATGGGCGCGACCAATCCAGCCCAGGCCGAACCGGGTACCATTCGCGCCGATTTTGGGGTCGAGATCGGCCGGAATCTGGTCCATGGCTCCGACGGGCCGGATACAGCTGCCTATGAGATCCCTCTTTTCTTTGATGAAGACGAAATCCTGAGCTACGAGCGCGCTGTGGACGGGTGGATACGCGAATAAGATTGTCCATCCCATCACTGTCAGGGACCTGCGCGACAGAACATCGTCGCGCAGGTCCCTTCCTTGTTATAGGAACTGTGGCCTGCACCTGATAAAAGTCATGGACAGATCCCAGATCAGTCGGTACAATAGAGGCAATGATCAAGTCAGAGGGTGAGTTGTCTGTGTGGTTGGGCGATATGGCGGATCAGCCGTTGCCCGGTGGGGTCTCGGCCGCTGCCTTGGCAGCGGCCATGGGCGCAGCGCTATGCGCCAAAGCTGCCCGCGTCACGCTGCGGCGGCGTGAGGTGAACGACACAGATCGGATTGCTTTAGAAGTGGTCGTCGACCGCGCCAGCGAAGACCGTTCAGCATTGATCCGCCTGGTCGAAGCGGATCAGCAAGCCTACCAGGCGGTTCTCGACATCGGTGACCCGCTGACCTCGGGCCAGATCTGGCAAGCAGCAACTGAAGTGCCGGTCAAGGTTGCCGAGACCAGCCAGTCTTTGCTGGCGGATAGGGCCCTTCTAGAAGGGGTGTGCTGCTCCTCCGCCCGCGTCGATCTGGATGTCGGCCTCCGATTGTTGGAAGTAGGGCTGCACGCCGGCCTACGTGCGGCGGAAGCCAATCTGGGCTGGTGGGGCGATGCGGACGAGGCCGCCGATCTGCGGTTGAGAACAGAGAGACTACGACAACAATCAGTGGAGGAGGATGTACTTGATTGAGGTTCGACTTTTTGGGGATTTGTGGCGCTACGCCGGCGATCCCGACGTCAAAGCAGGAACGGTGATCTACCTACCAGCGGACGAGGCTCGCACCGTGGGACAAGTGCTGGCGGATCTGGGCATTGAACCGGATGAGGTTGGCAACATCTTTATCAATGGGCGGTTGCTGCCGCGTTCTGTATACCCGATCACGCTGGGCTATGCCCTGGCTGCGGATGGCCCCTTGACCAAGGAGGAGTATCTGCGGTCGGTCGTCGAGGTGGGGGATCGAGTTGGCATCTTTTCACGCAAAATGTCTTCGGTAGTTGTATAGCGATTGGAAGAAGGGAAGGTAATGAGATGATTCAAGGTTGTCCTGGGGCGATTGTGTTCAAGGATGCTCGACCAGACTATATCGATTGTCCCCACTGTGGGGAAGAGATGGAAATCTGGTCGGACGAACCTCTGGCTCGCTGCCCCCATTGCAATCTGTGGGTGAGCCAGGAGCGGGGCGCATCCTGCATCGACTGGTGCCAGTCGGCGGTGGAGTGCATTGGGATGGAGGCCTACGAGCGGCTGCAGCGAACCAGGCCGCCAGAGCCGAAGGCGGATGGCTAGAGACAGCGAAAGCAGGTCGCCGGATCTCCTCTCCAAGGGGGCAGAGGGCGGGCACGTGCCATTGTATGATGCCTTGGCCGGTGACTATGACCGGTTTGTGAATTGGGAGGGGCGACTGCGCCACGAATTGCCCTTTCTGATAGAACAGATTGGAGATCCGCCGGGTAGTGTCCGGAGGGAAGCCATCCGGGTGATTGATTCGGCCTGTGGCACGGGGCACCATGCTCTGGCCCTGGCGCGACAAGGGTACCAGGTGGTGGGGGCCGATCTCAGTGCGGCGATGGTCGAGCAAGCGCGTGTGAATGCCCGTGATGCCGGTTTGGAGATTCCCTTCCACGTGGTTGGTCTTGGCCAGTTGTCGAACTTGGATCAGACCTTCGATGCCGCTATCTGCTTGGGCAATTCTCTACCCCATTTGCTGTCAGCCAAAAGGGTGGCGGAGGCACTGACCGATTTTTCCACCATCCTGCGGCCGGGTGGCGTGCTGGTGATCCAGAATCGTAATTTCGACCGGGTCTGGGCGGAACGGCGACGGTTCATGGATCCGCAGTCTTGGCAGGGGCAGTCTGAAGAGGGGGAGATGCTGTTTGTCCGCTTTTATGACTTTCATGCCGAGGCCCTCACTTTCAATATGGTGCGACTACGGCGGGTTGCCGGAGCATGGACACAACAGGTCGAGTCTACAGAACTACGACCTATCTTGAGTCACGATTTAGCATCTGCCCTCACCGGGGCTGAGTTTGACCGGGTGGCCTTCTATGGTGGCTACGATGGCTCAGCCTTTGACCCGGCAGGCAGTGGTGACCTGATTGTGGTGGCACGACGCAAACATCCTGCTTGACCTCCCCGTTCCATATTGTCTTTCGCTGAACCTATGCCTGCGGGTGTAGGGTTCGGGTTCTTCCACCTGGGATGGGCTCCCGCCGTCGTAGGGGCTGGGTCGTTTCCTTTCCTCTGCTGTTGACAGCGGTTCCAAATTGCGCTATATTGGCCATGGAGGGGGCACCATGATCGACAAGTACCAATTCGGCAAGATTGTGATCGATGACCAGGCCTATACCCGTGATCTACTGATCGTACCGGATGGGGTAATCCCGGACTGGTGGCGGGAGGCGGGTCATCGGCTTGCACTCTCAGATCTGGAACC
>JASFOV010000519.1:0-3747 GCA_050116355.1 Anaerolineae bacterium | reverse complement strand
GATTCGGTCTGCCGGGAAAAATCGAGCAGACTGCGCACAGTATCACGGGCCCGGCCAGCCTGGCGGACAATAGCTGCCAGCTGCTCTCGGGATGGGTCATCCTCTGCCGCGCGCTCCAGCAACAGCTCCGAAAAGCCCAGCACCGAGGTCAGGGGGGTGTTGATCTGGTGGGCAACGCCCGCAGCCAATTCGCCAACCGCTGCCATCTTGGCCGTCTGGATCAACTTGACCTGGGCCTCGCGGAGTTCCCGCATGCGGGCTTGCAAGCTCTCATAGAGCCGCGCATTCTCCAGGGCAATGGCCACCGGGGTCGCCAGCGACTCGACCAGAACCTGATCTGTCCGACCGAAATGATCCTTCTCGGCGTGCAGGACTTGGAGCACACCGATGATCTCCTCTTTGATGCGCAGGGGCACACTGAGCGCGGAAAGCAGGATGGTGTCGATCCTGTGATCGATGGCACGGGAGTGGCGTTCGTCGGCCTGTGTATCCGGTACGATTAGGCTTTGGCCCGTTTGGAACACCCATCCGGCCAAGCCCTCCCCTGGTCGTATGCGCCAGCCAAGCACGATCTCACGGTGGGGACCCGTGGCACTCCGGCAAACCAACTCGTCCGTCTCGGAATCGGCCAACCACACAGAACAAGCATCCACTGCCAAGAGAGAACAAACTTGAGCCAATGCTGTGTCCAATACCTCCATTAGATCGAGCGAGGTATTGAGAGTCTGTCCTGCACGATTCAACAGCGCCAACTCACGGTTGCGTTGTTGCATGGCCTCTGCCATTTGCTTGTGGTGCAGCGCGGCCGCTGCGATGTAGGCCAGGATTTGGAGCACCTCTGTCGATAGGGGTGGTTGTCCCTCGGGGATGACCAGCACGGTTCGACCCATCAACTCCTGGCCATAGCGTAGTGTCAGTCCGACCAAGTGCTCGATATGCAATGTCTCCTGGATGCGGGCGCTGGTGGCAGAGGGGATCACACCGAACACCGTGTCCGACATATCCGCGACCATGATGGCGTCCGCCAGAAGTTGCCGGCGCGATTCGAGATCAATGGGCATGCGCATACCAACCAAGCTCCGCCCCAACATGTGATCCACTGTGGTCAAAGTCGTCGCATCGGCTGCAATGTGCTCGATGACCAGTTCTCGCCCATCAGCGTCATAGATGGAAACACCCACAGCCAACGCACCCGTGATGTCCCGCAACCCCTCAGCCATCACTGCATAGACATCCGCCCCCGGGGGGACCACCATGAGACGCACGGCCAACTCACCGACCTGGCGGAGCAACCCGGCGTCGACCTCGGCCTGATGATAGGCCTGCTGATCCTCAGGCTGCAATGCGATAAACTGGGTGCCTTGACGGTAGCGATCCTCAAGCGCAATGACCAGTTCATCCGACTGCCGGTTGTTTTCAACTGTCATGGCACGCATCCTCTACGACATGCCAGGGTTGCCCGGGCGAACTGGCGATCCTGGGCCTCTGATAGGTTCATGCAATCTGTAACGCAGCACAAGCGAAAGACAGAGCACTTGGACATAGCAAATGGGTCCGCAGACCAGAACCATGTACCTTACAGATAGAAAAAGAAGAGAAAAATCGTAATCCGCGTACGATACTCACTATTCCGGAGGTTTATAGCAGTCTTCGTAAAGTATTTCTTGGAATACGTGTATTATACTATGAAATCGGCTAAATGACAAACCAAGGTGTCCAACCGAGCAAAATTCAGCGCCGCCTTGCTCACTTGCAGGGCGGCGCCACAGGACCAGAGGGATAGAAATACTGCATTTGGATCCAGCCAGTTGGGGCAGCGGAGGTTCAAGCCACCGGCAGGATTGGGGTTTTCATGGCTTCCGGCCAACAATTACTAGATTGGCATAGTGTTCTCGATCGTACTTGACCAGCGGTAACTTGGTGTCACCCAGGATATGGGTGAGTTGCAAGCCAATGCGGGCGAACATCGCCCGCCATTCGGGTACAGAGTATACCCGGATACGCTCCGGTTCGGCCGCGGTGTTCAGCACGCCACCGGCGTCGATGAACAGGAACTCGGACATATAGGTGTAGGTCTCTGGCTCCCACCAGGTCGTGCGTAGACCAAACCCTTCTCCATAGCGGCTCCAGGTGCGTTGGGCAGGTCGCACCATCATCTCGCCCGGATCAAAGACATCGATCAACACCCGCCCCCCGCTCCTGAGGGCCCGGGTCAGACGGCTGAGGACGTCAAGGATGGTTTCATCGTCGAAAAAGCCAAAACTCCCGCTCAGGAGCAAGGCCGCGTCGAATCGATCTTCGTAGGCGAGCTCGCGCATATCGCCTTGCTCAAAGCGCGCCGATGCCAGGCCCTGGTCGGCTGCCTGCTCGCGGCAGTAGGCGATCAGACTGGGCGCGATGTCGATGCCCACCACTTCCAGGCCCTGTCTGGCCAGCAACCGCGCGTGCACACCGCTGCCACACGCCAGGTCGAGCACCCGGTCTCCGGGTTCCAGCTCCAGCACCTCCAGGATCATCCGTACCAGCTCGTCATCCCACTGGTCGATGCCTGGAATCTGGTTGCGATGTACAACGCGGTAGTGGTAGGCCCACCAGTCCCAATCCCGCTAGACCGTTCTCATGAGCCGGCCCCCTGCCAGAGCGGCTTGCGATAAACGGTATTGCGCTTGATCTGTTGAAAACCCATGCTTTGGTAGAGCCGCAACGCGCCGTTCGGATTCTCGGCATCCACCCCCAGCGCCGCCTCGGTCATACCCAGCTCCTTGTGCATTTGAAAGCTGCGCGCGATGAGCGCCCGGGCCAGGCCCCGTCGCCGCCAGGGCCGGCGCACACAGATCGTTTCTGTATAGCCGCGCTTGCGATCATACTCCAGGTTCTCCTGGTGGTTGATAAAGTTCAACACCATCCCTGCCACCTGATCTCCATCCCAGGCCACCTGCCACAAGCTGGGATCGAAGATGGATTGCGTCTGCCATGCCTCAAACCGTTCGTCGCTCCATTCTTCCTCGACATACTCCCACTCGTCACGGAACGCTTCGCGGGCTGCCTGCCACACGGCTGAATAGTGTTCAGGGAGAACGGAGCGCACTTCCAAGCCCTCGGGCAGCGGCAAGTCGGGAATGTCATCGAGGGTGGGACGCACCATCTGAAAGCCGTAGCGCACCGGCTCATACCCCGTCTCTTGCAACAGCCGGTGCCACTGAGCCTCTGGATCCCAAGCCCAGGCTTCCAAAAACTGGTCACCCGTCGCCTCGCCTGCCGCCTGGTGCGCCCCGCCGATGGTGCGCAGCCGCTGCTCGTTGTGATCCAGCATAGCGCGCCGGATCTCATCCAACCGCCATTCGGGCACCAAGAAGGCAAAGTGGGAATAGAGCAGGTTGTCTGCCTTGCCCTGTCCCCACCACACGCGGCTGTAGCCGACCACTTCCCCCTCTACTTCCACAAAGAGCATATCCTGGTACGGGTCGCAGTTGGTGAGATGTTGGTAGTTGTGAGCGATATCGGCCAAGGTATCGGTCCAGTCGAGGCCGTCTGTCTCTTTCGAACCCTCGATGACAGCCAGCATTGCCGGGTAGTCCTGCTCTCCCCGAAAGCGGCGGAACAACACCCGTGGCTGAGCAGGCGCCTCGGCCAAAGCAATCGTGTCTTCAAACTCTCGTACGGCGTCCATTACCTGGCTATTCCTTTCTTGGCATGGAAAGAACCGTGTATCCATGACCACTGTTTGTGTACTGGGGTTCGGCGGAC
>JASFOV010000518.1:0-3750 GCA_050116355.1 Anaerolineae bacterium | reverse complement strand
ACCTCTTTGGCGACATTGTCAGCGATTTGGCCTCCGGGCTGGTTGGTGGTCTGGGCGTGGCGCTGGGAGCGAACATTGGAGCGGAGCTGGCCGTCTTTGAACCGGTCCATGGGTCGGCGCCCAAGTATGCCGGTATGAACAAAGTCAATCCGACGGCTACCATTCTCAGCGGAGCGCTGATGCTGCGTCACTTGGGCGAGCGGGCTGCCGCTGAACAGGTGGAGGCGGCCGTAGCGGCCGTGATTGCCGAGGGCAAGAGCGTTACATACGACCTAAAGCGGAGGCGGGACGATCCTACAGCGGTGGGCACCAAAGAGATGGCGGACGCCATCATCGCTGCCATGGGTTAGGACACCGCGCCAGCCAGCTACAATTTCTCGCAAGAACAACCGGGGCTCCCTTGGGAGCCCCGGTTCTTGTATCGGCCACACGGATCCGGGCTGTGAGAAGCGTTTCCCCCTTGCTGTTCAGTCGCTCAGCTGAAACGTAACCGAGACACGGGCATTGATATTGATCTGGCCTGGCGCCAAATTGTCACCCGTTCCTGCCGAGAGGCTGCCTATTTCCTGGATGACGTTCTGCGACAGGGGGTTGCCCCAGCTGGAGCCCCACCAGGAGCCGTAGCCCGACCACCAGCCGCTTTGTTGTTCCTGAATCACCGTTGGCTCCCCCAGACCTTGATCCAATTCACCAGCCAGCGCCTCCGCTTTTTCCTGTGCGGCCTGTATGGCCAATGCCCGCGCTTCGTCGCGATGCTCGCGCAGCTCCGTCGTGCGAAACTCGATGCCTTGCACATAATTCACACCGGCTTTGAGCGCGTCCGCCAGCAGATCCTCGAACTGGGATAGGTCGCGCAGCGTGATGACTACTGACTTGCGCACAAAGTAGCCGATGAAATCACGCTCCTCGTAGTACCCGTCGCGGTAGCGAGGTTCAATGTTGACGTAATCCGTCTGGACGTGCTCGGCTGCTATTCCGCGTTCGGCGGTCAGGGCCAGCAGCGCACGAATGATGGCGTCGTTCTGCTCCTTGGCGCGGTCCATGTTCTTGTCCCAGGTTTCGACGCCCAGTGTCAAGATGACCTCGTCGGGCACCACGCGAAGCTGCGCATCCCCAGTCACCGTGATGGTGCGTGGCTCGACCGTTTCCGATTGGCTGGTGGCCCACGCGCTCAGGGTTAGGACCAACAGCAGGGCCAGACTGGCCAGGGCGATAGCTTTTGTCTTCATGATCTGTTCCTCCTTGGCAATGTAGGTTGATTAACTGGGGATATTGTACTGCCAGAAAGGGGCAGGTTTGTGACAGAACAGGGGTGCTTCTGCGTCATCCCCGGGGCAGGTGTGAGCCGGTGGGATTGGACAGCAGTGCCAGCAGGCCATGCTTGGCCGGGGAGGAGCAAAGATCGATGATGGGCGAATGTCGGGTGTGCTAGGTCCGGGGGAGGCAGTCGATCTAGGAGATGGCAGCCGGCAGACGAAAGTGGACGGTGGTGCCCTGGCCCTCTTGGCTCTCTATCCACAAGGTGCCGCCGTGGGCTTCGATCAAGGCCCGGGCGATGGCCAGACCCAATCCGCTGCCTCCTGCGGCGCGAGAGCGGGCCTTGTCGGCTCGGTAAAACCTCTCGCCGATGCGGGTCAGATCCTCAGCAGGGATGCCGATGCCCTCATCCTGCACTTGGACCATGACAGACTGATCCAGTTCTCCCTGGACGGTGATCGCGACCGTACCTCCGGGTTGGGAGTACTTGATGGCGTTGTCCAACAGGTTGACCAACACCTGCTCGATGCGATCTGAGTCGGCCCGGGCCGGAGGACAACTGCTCTCGGCCTCCACCTGCAGGATCACCTGTCGTACCTCGGCCTGGGGCGCCAGTCGCTCGGTGATCGACTCCAGCAGGCCCGCCAGATCCACCGGTTCCATCCTCAAATTCAGGGCGTCCGAATCGGCCCGGGAGAGGACCATTAGATCGTTCACCAGGCGGATAAGGCGATCCGTCTCACCCTCGACCGTCTCCAGAAACTGGTCACGGACCTCGACATCGTCCACGGCGCCGTCACGCAGGGTTTCAACCAGGCCCTTGATGGCGGTCAGGGGCGTGCGCAGTTCGTGGGATACATTGGCCACAAAATCCACCTGCATCTGGCGGGCGGCGCGCAGCCGAGCCGTCATCTCGTTGAACGTCTGGCTGAGGCGGCCCAGCTCATCTCGCGACCCGACGGGCACTCGCTGGTCAAGGTGGCCTTCAGCGACCGCGCTGGCCGCGGCCGTAAGTCGGCGCACCGGCTGGGCGATGGCTCGCGACAGCAGCAGCCCGACCAGGGCCGAGAGGAGCAGGGCGATGAGCGTCGCCGCCAGCCACCGGCTGCGGAGATCGTCCATGACCACGGTCAGGTCGTTCAGTGGTTGGCTCAGGTAGACGACCCCGGCCAACTTGCCCTCGACGAGGATGGGTACGGCCACTATCATCGAAGGTTCGCCGTCGCTAGGCCTTGTGTCCGCGCGGCTGGCATACTGGCCGGTCAATGCCTGCGCGACCAAGGGATCGTCCACCACGGCGAGTGGGCTGCTGGCCTGATGCGAATCGACGACAATCGCGCCCGTCGTGTCCAGGATGCGGATGCGGGTCTCCAGTTGGGAACTCAGTTGGAGGGAAGCGTTGTTCAGGTAGGTCAGATCGATATCGCCGACCGGAACCTGGCCCGTCTGTGGGGCGATGTTCTCAGCTTGGAGCGCGAGGTTGCTGAACTGCTGCTGTTGGAGGGCGTTGTAGGCGGCGTTCTGCGCTTCGACGGGCGGCCCCTCGGTCGACGCGCCCGGAATCAATGCCTGGGCGGTGATGCTGGCCTGTGCCGCCAGGCTGTCCTCCATGGCCTGCAAAAAATACTGTTGCAGAAACGAAAGCAACAAAAAGCCCGAAAGACCCATCGCGACGATAATGACGGTCAGATGGCTCAGAGTCAGCCGGGTGCTGATCCTGTTGAGCATCAGCCCTGCTCCAACGTCGCCAGTTTGTAGCCCACACCTCGCACCGTGACGATAGGTGCCGCGTCGGAGTCTGCCTGGCGCACTTTGGCGCGCAGGCGCTTGATGGCGGCGTCCACCGCGCGCAGATCGCCATAGTAGTCGTAGCCCCAGACCTGCTCCAGGAGCTGCTCTCGAGTCAATACCTGACCCGCGTGGCGGGCCAGTGTGTGCAGGAGGTCGAACTCGAGGGCGGTAAGGTCCAGTTCGATCTCCCGCCAGTGGGCTTCATGCCGGCCAAGGTCAATCGACAACGGACCGGCATGCACGCTATCCACGGCTGTTGCCGCTGGACGGGGGCCAGCGCGACGGAGGACGCTCTTGACTCGGGCCATCAGCTCCCGCACGCTGAAGGGCTTGACGACATAATCATCCGCTCCCATCTCCAAGCCGACGACGCGGTCGATCTCGCCGTCGCGGGCGGTGAGCATGATGATCGGTACATCGCGTTGGCGGCGGAGGGCGCGGCACACCTCTAGCCCGTCCACAACTGGTAGCATCAGATCGAGGATGATCAGATCTGGCTGCTCGCGCTGCGCCACGTCAAGGGCCTCCTGACCGTCGCGAGCGATGAGCACCTCATAGTGAGCCCGTTTGAGGTTGTAGGCCAGCAGATCTACAATCGGCGGCTCGTCGTCGACAATGAGAATCCGGGCGGACATGGTCCCTCCAGCAAGTTCTGATCTTGATCATCATAGCATCAACTTGGAGTCCCGTCAAGGGCGACTG
>JASFOV010000517.1:0-3751 GCA_050116355.1 Anaerolineae bacterium | reverse complement strand
GGCCGCTCAGCAGCGGTAATGGCCGTCCTTTGCCTGCTAGTTGGGGCGGGGCTCTTCGGCCTCCTCTGGCTGCTCCTGAGCTTGCTGGAGATGTGGGTCAACGATGACGAGCCGTAGGCCACTGCACTTTACTGGATTATGTCCAGGTTCGGTTCCACATAGTTGGGCGGCCTGGCCACCACGATGACTCGATGCGAGTTCCCCGGCCACTCGTAGGGCCAACAGGTAACGAGCGTGAGCCGTTCATCGCCTGTCGGAAGGATCCACTGGGCGTTCTTTTTGCGGACGCGCAGTGGCATGCCCGCTTCTTTGAGGATATACTTGGCCGTGACCAGGTATTCGTAGGGCGTATCGTCGACATAGAGTGTGATCTTGTCGCCCAACTTGAGATCCACCACATAGCGGAATACCTTGCCCTCGATATTATGATGCCCCGAAAGGACGACGTTTTCCTGGTGACCAGGTAGACTCGAGTTCATGTGCCAGCCGGCTGCATTCTTGGGCACAACCCATTCGGAGACCATGGTGCCGGACTTGGTGACCTGTTCCCAGCCCATCGGTACGACCTTGGCATCCAGATCGATCGATGGGGCCACAATGCGCGTCGGCGGGTCTTCGGCGGCGGGAATCGGGGTAGGGGTAGGGATTGGTGTTGCCGTCGGGGACGGCGTCGCCCTGGGTGGTTCTGTAGGCTCAACCGTGGCACGGATCTCTGCAGTAGGGGTGGGGGTAGCGCTAGCCGACAGGTCGGGTAGTAGCTCGGGTGGAGGGCCGTAGGCCACAGCCGGTAGGGTTGGCAGTGGTGTGGGAGTCGGTGAGCTGGTAACTGTGGCGGTTGGACGCGGGGGAGCGGTCTCGGCAAGTACGACGGCTCCGGCATCGGTGTAGGTGGGATCGGGTGGTGCGTTGACGCGTACCCACACGCCCCAACCCAGCCCGGCCAAGATCAGCAAGCCACCCACGATCAACATGGCCCGTGAAAGGACCGGGACGATCTTTTCATTCATAGCACCGTCTATCATAATCTGGTTTCCTTGGCAAGTCAAATCAGTATATGGTATAATTTGACTAATATCCAATTCTACTAAGGAGGTGGCATGATGTCTGTTGTGGAGCTTACGTATCATAGCCATGCGTGCTTTAGCATTGTTGTGGGCGATACGCATTTGCTAATCGATCCGTTCTTGAGTGACAACTCTCTGGCTGATGTTGCTGCCGATGAGGTCGAGGCCGACTACATCCTGGTGTCTCACGGACACGGTGATCATGTAGGTGATACGGTGGCCATTGCCCAACGAACCGGGGCGACGACCATTTCTAACTTTGAGATCCAGGGCTGGTTGGCCGGGCAAGGGGTTGAGAAATCGCATCCTCTGCATATCGGCGGTGGCTACGATTTTCCCTTTGGCCGGGTTAAGCTGACCATAGCCCACCATGGTTCTGCCCTGCCCGATGGTTCATACGGTGGGAATCCGGCCGGGTTCTTGCTGACATTGGAGGGGAAAAAGATCTATCACGCCTGTGATACCGGCCTCTTCTACGACATGAAGCTGATAGGCGAGGAAGGGCTGGACTTGGCGATTCTGCCCATTGGCGACAACTTTACGATGGGGCCCGACGATGCCCTGCGTGCGGTCAAGTTGTTGGAGCCCAAGGTCGTGATCCCCATTCACTACGATACGTTCGACGTCATCACCCAGGATCCCCAGGCCTTTGCTAGTCGAGTGGAATCCGAGACGGAAGCCAGGTGTGTTGTGCTCAAGCCCGGCGATCGCTTTACCCTCTAGGAGGGAAGGACAAAAGCGCCCCATGCATATTGCATGGGGCGTTTCCTATGGGCTTCTGCCGGTTGGTTGCACTGCTACTCAGGGTGGCAGCTGGGGCGTATTGGCTGAATCGGGCCCTCAGCCGTGGATCAGCTGCGGCAGGCATCGAGTACAAACCCACAGGCTTTGGCCCCGAGTCCGTACAGGGAGAAGCACCGCCTGTTGTTCTCCGGTTCCGCAGCGGAAGCAGGCCTGTTCGATGTAAACCAAGCCCCGAGCTTTTTCCTGGGCATGGGCAGCCGCTTCGTTGAAAGGAACGGCTTCGCGCGTCTCAATGCTCAGGGCTCCTGTGGGGCAAACACCCAAGCAGAAGCCAGCGCCATCGCATAGTTCTTCACTGATGACCCGGGCTTTGCCATTGACCAATTCGATCGCTCCCTCGGCACAGGGAGTCACACACAACCCACAGCCGTTGCACAACTCTTCATCGATGCGAACGATGGTTCGGACCATAGTCTCCATGGAGTAACTCCTTTGCTGTCTGATTACGGGCTCAGTATAGGCGGCTATTGCGCTGCTGTCTATGACTTTTGTCAGCTTGACGCTTGGTGGATAGAGGGGGAACGATGCTTGCATAGATTATGGTCGCGGAGCCGATCTAGGGTACATCGCACAATGCTTGTGTGTGGGGGGATGGTCCAGGCAAATGCTTCTCTAGTAGAAATCTGAGCCTTGGGCGGAGCCATCAGCAAAGGGATTTGACAGCCTGCTCTGAAAGAGGCATAATGAACTTGTCGGTTTGGATCCACCGCCACGATAGACTTTTGAGCTCCAGTCTATCATAGCTGCTGTCCGGTCTCGGAAGCCCAAGTAGACCTGGCGTGAGGGGGTGGCATAACGCCAATCCTTCAGCCCAGACCCCGGAGGACAATGTGCACGAAAAAGCCCAAGTACGCATGGAGTTCCACATCTCGCGAGAGGCACGGGACCACTACGAGTTCGATGAGGGTCTCTTCTCCCAGAGTGGCAATGTCATCTTGGCCAACTTCCATGCGGCGCGCATGTTCGCTCAGAAGATGAATGACAAACGGGATCTGGTCAGCTATCCCGAACAGGCGGTCAAAGCGGGACAGATCAATGCCATGGGCCTGATCGATGAGCTTTCGCATCTCATGATCCAGCGCTACCGGGAGCAACAGAACCCCGCGGTTATGGAGTTGGCCCTCGAGTGGCTGTACGACACACTGGGGCAAGGGTCAACCGATACGGTGCTCCGGCGGTTCGCGGATGAGTTCCCGCCGTTGGCTGTGTACCGCCACGAGATCGGTGTTGAGGAGTATTTGCAGGGCGAGACCAACGGTGTGCCCCACCGTCAACTCATTCTCGAAGAGATGTTGATGTTGTGGCTGGCCAATGTCAATTCAGCGTTTGCCCCGTTCTTGGAGCTATTCGATGATGATGACCTAGCCCGCGATACGGCCTATCCACAGGCCCTAGAGGAACTGGCCAACTTCTTTGAGACTCAACCGCCCTTTGGTTCTGACAACCAGAGCCTCATCACCTTCTTGCGTGCTCCAGCGCTGGCCCATCCCCACTCGCTCTCGGCCCAATTGGAGTACATCCGTGAGCGATGGGGGACCATCCTCGGCTCGTATCTCTACCGGTTGCTCAGTAGCTTGGACCTCATCCAGGAGGAGGACAAGGCCGTCTTCTTTGGGCCTGGCCCCAGCCTGGTGTACGAGTACGGCGCCATCGAATTTGAGCCGGAGCAATTCAGTCCCGATCAAGATTGGATGCCCCGGGCAGTGCTCATGGCCAAGAATACGTACGTTTGGCTGCACCAGCTCTCTGAGAAGTACAATCGCTCCATCACACAACTGGACCAGATTCCCGATGAGGAGCTGGATACACTAGCCCGTTGGGGAATAACCGGGTTGTGGTTTATTGGCCTGTGGGAGCGCAGTCCCGCTTCGAGCAAGATCAAG
>JASFOV010000516.1:0-3764 GCA_050116355.1 Anaerolineae bacterium | reverse complement strand
TCTTGGGCTTGGCCGGCCTGGGGGTTTGGTACGCCCGGTTGAGGAATCGTTGAGCTTATGATCCGTCGTGTTGCGATGCTAAGCGTCCACACCTGCCCGCTGGCCACCTTGGGTGGCAAGGAAACGGGTGGGATGAACGTCTATGTCCGGGATCTGAGTCGCCAGCTGGGGGCACAGGGAATCGCTGTTGACTGCTTCACCCGCTCTCAGAACCCGAACATTCCTCGTGTCAGCCACAAGTTGGGTCCCAATTGCCGGGTGATCCACGTGCCGGCTGGTCCGGAAGCGCCCTATGATAAGGAACAGTTTGTCGAGCACGTACCGCAGTTTGTCCAGGGGGTGAAGGAGTTTGCGCGGCGCGAGGGTGTGCGCTATGATGTCATTCACAGCCATTACTGGCTGTCAGGCGTGGCCGCGCGCGAGTTGCGCCGCGCCTGGGGCACACCCATCATCCAGATGTTCCACACACTGGCTCACATGAAGAATATCGTTGCGGCAGGCCCCCAGGAATGGGAATCGGAGCGCCGCGTTGAGGGTGAGGCCCATGTCATGTCGATCGCTGATCGCCTGGTGGCGGCCACCCCCTTGGAACGGGCGCAGATGGTGTGGCTATATGGAGCCGATGCGGACAAGATCGCCGTCGTGCCCTGTGGCGTCGATCTGGGGCTGTTCCGGCGCATTCCACAAGCCGAAGCCAAGCGCGAGTTGGGGTTGTCGGATTCGCGCCGTATCATTCTGTACGTGGGCCGGATTGAGCCTCTGAAGGGCATTGATACGCTGCTGCGGGCGGTGGCGCTGATCGCGCCTGATTATCCGACCTGGTGTGACGATCTGTCGCTGGTGATCATCGGGGGCGCGCCAGGCGCCGGTGTAGAGCAGACAAATGCCGAACTGGCACGCCTGGATCGCCTGCGCGCCGACTTGGGCATCGAGGAGCTGGTTACGTTCTCCGGGGCCAAGGATCAGGATACGCTGGTCTACTACTATGCGGCGGCTGACATGGTCGTCATGCCGTCCCACTATGAATCGTTTGGCATGGTCGCGCTGGAGGCTATGGCCTGCGGCACGCCCGTTGTCGCTTCCAAGGTCGGGGGGCTGGCCTTCAGTGTTCAGGACGGTGAGACCGGCTTTTTGGTGCCCGAGCGTGATGCCCAGGCTCTGGCTGAAAAGATCCGGCTGCTCCTGTGTGAGGACGGACTGCGCGAACGGTTGGGCCAGCAGGCAGTTCGGTGGGCGCGACGATATGGATGGCCGACGGTGGCCGAGCAGATCGTGGACCTTTACGAGGATGTGCAACCCCTATCGGAAACGTTGGAGCAGGTGTCTTGTGGCTGAGGCATAGCTGGCGGCAGCCGGCTTGAACAGTAACTGTGGGCCGCCCCCAGCTCGGGGGCGTTTTTTTGTGCCTGAGGTCCATTTCCGGCAGCTGTACTGTACGGAGGACCGCTAGACCGGGAGGCGGTCCACGGCATGGCGCACGGTTTGCAGGTGCGCCGGTGGCGTGGTGGTCGGAATCACGCAAGATGGGGCCAGGATGAGGCCCCGTCCTTTGGTTTGGGCCACAACCTGGTGGACCTGTTCCTCGATGGCGGCCGGGGGACCCTGTTCCAGCCGCCGGCGATCGAGTCCGGTGATAAAGGCACGGTTGGTCAAGCTACGCGCCTGGGCCAGCGTGGGAGCGGTCTCCCAGTTGTGCCAGCTTACGGCATGCACTGGATAGCGGTCGATCAGCTCGAAGAATGTGTGTTGCCCGTGCAGGTGTAGGACTGTGATCGCAGAGCGATGGGCGACCGCTTCCAGGACGGCGAGGTCGTATGGCTGGCCGAAGCGATCATGTTCATCCGGCTCGAGCCAATCGCTGCTGGCCAGCTGGGTGGCAAAGAACAGGCCACGGGCACCGGCATCCAGCGCGGCCCTGGCAAACTGGATGGTGGTTTGGGTGATGGTGTCCAATCCGCTGTGCAGGGCGGCGGGGTGGTGCCGCAAGTGTTCAATCACCGGCGCCCCGGCCAGCTTGTAGGCGAGGGTCAAGGGGCTAAAGATGGTCATCATCACCGGAATCTGGCCGTGCGTGCCGTCCAGCACGCGGTGGATCACGTCCAGCTCCCGGCTGAGCGCCCCGGCCGTTGGCGCCAGTTGGGGGAGAGTGTGCCAATCCGCCGGTTGGCTCACGGCAGGCGTCTCAAGGTAGGGCGGTTCGTGCTCGCTACCTGGATATTCGATGCAGGTGCCGGCCCAGTCCTCCACGGCGTACAAGCCGCAGGGGGTCAGTTTGATCAGATCTAGGTCGTAGGTCAAGGCCAAGTCGAGGGTGACGGTCGCCAGATCCGCGGCGTTGCGATCGGCGCAGTGGTAGTGGCGCCACAGGCTGAGCGGCAGACGGTCGACCGGCTCAGCAGCGAGGGCAGCCCGGATGCGTTGGTGTTTGTCCATGATGCTAGTCTCCCAGGGCCGGCGGCATTGTTGGGGTACGAGCCAGTGGCTGGCGACCCGCCATTAGCCACTGGCCATCCTGTTTGCGGAAGGCTACCGCGAACAGTTCCCCAGCCTGGGGGAAGTCACCATCGGCCAGGCTGGCGTGCAGGGCCACTACACCCCGGGCGCTGAGGCCATCGGCGGTCAGGTCCAAGCGGATCACTTCCTGCTGCCAGGTGAGCCACGGTCGCAACAGAATATCGCTCAAGTCCTGCCTGGCGGTGAATGATGGATGGAGGGTAGCGCGGTACGGGCCGGGTTGGGCGGTCAGGATGGCCCGGTCTTGGGCCGCCAGTAGATCGACAATCTCTTTGCGGGCGCGCAAGGAGGGGCGCTCCAGGGAGCCACCCGCGTCCAGGGCCGCTTCTACATCGTCCAATAGAGCCGTGGCGTCCGCCAGGTCTCCACCCAGCATCCGTTCCTGGGCGGCGATCAAGGCTGTCTCCAACACAATGTTTACCGGCGCACCGGCCCGGTGCAGAAAGGCGGTCAGGGTTTCGGTGTCCCAGTCGGGCGGCGGATCGCCCGGCAGGATCCGGGCATCGGGATCCATCTCGGTCTCGTAGCGGCGCATGAGGTCAAAGGAGCGGATCTGGAGGCGCACCATCTGGGCCTGTTCCTGGCTGGGCGTGTGGGCGGCAAGATAGTCCAGCCAGGCACTTTCCAACTCGGCGTAGCTCTGGCCGAACAACTCTTGTACCAATGCTTCGTCGCTTCCGTCCTGGTTGGTGGCTCGTCCATATAGTTCCTTCAGCCTGTCCAACCCGTACCGCTCGATCAGGAACTTGACGAAAGAGGCTCCTTCCAGGTAGGATATCTCGTGCTGAAAGTCGTAGAAGGGACCGGCCCGCAAATCAGCTAGCGGGATATAATCGTCGGAGGCGGCCAAGACCGCCGTCCATTCGTCGACCGGTTCGGTACGATAGTGACCGCTGGTGGCCCACACGGCCAGACCTTCGACCAGCACGCCATCAGGGCCTCCGCCATCTTCTTTGGGCTGTACCAAATCCTGGGCCAGTGCATGGGTACCCTCATGGGTAAAGTAGGACCAGGTCTCTACGGCGGTGTAGTTGCGATCTAGATAGGAGATGAGCTGGACCTTGTCGCCATAGGCGGCGCCGCCCTGCCAAAAGACGCGCGGCACCAGGTAGATGTCCATCTGCCCTTCGAATTCCAGATCGAGGATGGCTGTAGTACGGGCCAATGCCTGCTCGGCCAGGGCGCCAATCTGGAACCGGTCTCGCTCGGCGGCACTGTCTGGCACATAATGGAAGCGATAGTGCCGCGAT
>JASFOV010000515.1:0-3767 GCA_050116355.1 Anaerolineae bacterium | reverse complement strand
ATGGCTCAACCGACAATTGCGTTCGATGGGATCTCGGGTCGGCACCCACGTGCATGAGCGAATCCCGGTGACAGGGCGGTGGAACTCGAGGCGATTCCGTGGCGTAATGACCAAGCTCTTGCCGTCCATCGCCCTGGCATCCTTGGCTGGTCTACCGCTCATGGCCGGAGCACTCACCCGCTGGCCCCTGTATGCAACTGTGTTGGCCCGGGGCCAAGCCGGTTTGCTCTTAGCCCTTCTTGTCACCGACATCTTCTTGGCGGCGGGCCTATGGCTGGCCGTGGCCGCGGTCTGGAGACAGCCAAGTTCCTACAGACCCCAGACAGCCTCGATACTGGCTATGTTGGGACTCGTTGGTTTGTTGCTGATCACAGGCCTGGGACCCGACAGGCTGCCGACCAGCCTGGGGTTGGCCATGCCTCCTGCTCCGGATGTATCGGCCTTGGGACTCGGGCTGCTCTTTGCTCTACCCTGGCTAGTGGGCGCATGGCTGGCTCGTGTCCAGCGCCCAAGCAATGAGTGGCTCCGTCGTGTGTGGGACCTACTGAATTTGGAATGGTTCTATCGAGGCGTCGCCTGGACAGGGAGGCAGGTTCGAGGCGTCGTGCACTGGATAGGTGTTGTCGGTGAGGGCGATGGTTGGTGGGGTTGGGCATTGGCAGTGCTAGCATTAGGCGCCGTTCTCCTGGCCATTCGCTAGCAAAGGACAGTCATGGATAGCGACGAACACATATTCGGCAGCAATCGGGACAATAGATAGCGCATGGAAACTCTCTCCGAAGGCTTTGCCTCTGCCGCTGGTGCACCGGCCGCTCTTGGCCTGCTGCTTACAGCACTGATCATCTTTTTGACCTCGGACTGGCGACTGGCGCTAACCGCCCTGCTCGTCCAGTATATCCTGGCCGGGCTGACCCTGACCCGGCTTATCATGACCGAAGTCGCCATCTTGAAAATCCTGATTGGAGTGCTGGCCGTATTCATTCTCTATCTGACGGCGCGCTATGTCCAGGAGACGCGGGGTGCGCAGCCCGAAGAACAGTCGGAGTCGCGACTCAGGGGACTGCGTGTCAGCTGGAGTGGCGGCCCGCTCGGCCTTCCGGTGCGCGTACTCGTCGTTTTGCTCATAGCCCTAGGCCTCATTCTGGGCGTCACCAATTCAGAGCTGGTCCTGGTCTCTTTCGACATCACAGTCATGGCTTTCTGGCTGGCAGCCATGGGTGTGGTTGGTCTTGTTGTCAGCAGTGATCCGATGCGCGTCGCCCCAGCCGTGCTCACCATACTGACCGGCTTCGACCTGATCTATTCCAACTTGGAACCCAGCCTGGCGGTGGTCGGCTTCTTCGGTGCGCTGATCCTGTTGGCTGCCTTGGCCTTTTCCTACCTCGCGATCGTCCAAGCCACCAATCAGCCCGCTGATGAGCCCATCGAAGAACAGGGCCAGACATGAACCCCATTCCCGGCCCCATCCTTTTGCTCGCGCTCCCGCTCCTAGCCGCTGGTTTGACGCTGCTTGTACGGCGCTGGGCCCTGCTGTCAACGTTGATCTCGGCCACAACAGCCGCTTCTCTAGCGCTGCTGTGTCTGCGTTTGCCATTGGACCGCTCAGCCTTTGTGCTAGGTCAGGAAGTTGCCTTCGGTCGTCCAGTAGCCATCGTTGGGCGTCAGTTGACTCTGGACCCCGCTGGACAGATGTGGCTGGCCTTTGTCTTTGGCATCGCTGCAGTATTGTACTTGCTTGCTTGGCGCACGTCGCCCGGGCGCTCGTTCTTTTTCCTCAGCCTGATCGTGCTGAGCCTGTATGCCTCCGTGGTTCTCCTGCAAGCTTTCCCGCTAGCCGTGATCGTATTGGCCATCAGCGCCACGGTAGCAATCCTCTTCCTCCAACGCGCGGACGGCCAATCGATCCGAGGCTCCCAGCGGTACCTGATCGTTACCGTACTCGCAGTGCCCTTCCTGCTCATCGCTGCCTGGCTCATTGATGAATCGCTGGCATCGCCCGAAAACGCCGCCATGCTGCGCAACGCGGTGCTGCCTGCAATCCTGGGCTTTGCCCTCCTACTGGCCGTCTTTCCCTTTGGCACGTGGATGCCGGCATTGGCCAAGGACGCACCGGCCGCGGTGACAGCGTTTGTCTTTACCGCGGGACAAGCCATGAGCCTGTACTTGCTCCTGATCTTCTTCAGATGGGCACCGCTCACGCCAGGGGACGCCACCATCTCTGAGCTTCTGTTGCTGGGTGGAATGGTCATGGCCACCAGCGGTGGCATCATGGCCGCCGTACAAGAAGATCTCGGCCGCCTATTCGGCTATGCTTCGTTGAGCAGCCTGGGCATCCTGATCATGGCGCTGCCCTCTAGTGGTACCCAGAGCCTCGAACTGGCCATGATGCACGGTATCAGCCGGTCCGTATCCATTACCCTGTTTGCCGCATCACTGGCGACGATACGCCTTCAGGCCGGCACTGACCGCTTCACCAAGCTGCAGGGCATGGGTGGTACGCTACCCATTGCCAGCTTTGGCTTGATCTTGGGCACTCTCTCGCTGGCCGGGTTCCCTCTGACGGCAGGATTTGCCACCCAATGGGCCGTGACCCGCGCTCTCTGGAATTGGGCCTGGCCGCTCTCCACCGCTGTCCAAGGGGTACCCTTGGTCATCGGCGCGGTCCAGATCCGGCAATGGCTGTGGATCGTCGCTCTGATGGCTATCGTGGCCTCATCGGCCGGGATTGTCATCGGCGCACTGCGTGGATTGGCTGCCATTCGCGGTGCTGTAGATAGCAGCCAGTCATCCCGCCAGCCGCTCATCGCCTCGTTGATGATCTTGGCGTTGATCGCTCTTAACGTCGGCCTGGGCTTGTACCCACAACTCTTTCTCGAGCCTGTTCAGCGCGCAGCCCAGGCCTTCTCGGCCTTCTAGATAGCGCAGACCGCATTCCTTTCAGGGAGGAACACAATGGAAAAGAGTTCACGGCTACCTGGTTTCTATGCACACAGCGTCCAGGATCGGGCGCAACAGATTGGCGAGTGGGCCGGGCTTGATGACACGGAGCTCGCGCTGCTGCGCGACAGAGGGTTGGAAGCAGACCGCGCCGATCTGATGATAGAGAACGTCGTCGGCACGCACAGCCTGCCCTTGGGCATTGCCGCGAATTTCCTGATCAACGGTCGTGACTACCTGATCCCCATGGCCATCGAGGAGCCCTCGGTGGTAGCGGCCGCAAGCTACATGGCCAAGATCGTTCGCCAAGCTGGGGGGTTTCGCGCCTGCTCCACGGAACCAGTAATGATTGGCCAGATCCAGGTGCTCGACATGCCCGATCCTTGGGCCGCCAAGTTTGAGATCTCTTGCCAGAAGCAGCGACTGTTGGACTTGGCCAACCAGACCGATCCTGTAGTGGTGGCGCTTGGTGGCGGAGCACGCGACATCGAGGTCCGGGTGTTCCCCCACACACTGGCCGGCCCCATGGTGGTCGTCCACCTGCTCTACGATACGCGGGATGCCATGGGCGCCAATACAGTGAACACTGCGGTGGAAGCGCTTGCCCCCTTGCTAGAAGAGATCACCGGAGGACGGGTGCACTTGCGCATTCTATCCAACCTGGCCGACCGGCGACTAGCTCGCGCCAAGTGTATCATTCCGGCCCCCTTGCTCGCTTTTGAGGACTACAGTGGGGAGCAGGTCGTCCAGGGCATCATGGAGGCCTATGCTTTTGCCGCCCTGGACCCCTACCGTGCAGCCACTCACAACAAAGGTATAATGAACGGGAT
>JASFOV010000514.1:0-3768 GCA_050116355.1 Anaerolineae bacterium | reverse complement strand
CATCCTGGGCTATAGCGAAGACCCCTTGGTATCGATGGATCTCAAGGGCGACGACCATTCGTCCATCGTCGATAGCGCGCTGACCAATGTGATCGATGGAAGCATGGTCAAAGTCGTTGCTTGGTACGACAACGAGTGGGGCTATTCGTGCCGGATCGCCGATCTGGCACACCTTGTGTCATCCCAGAGTTAAGTATCGCTCGACCAGGGTTGGGGAGCATCTAGTTCGAAACTGCTTGCAGCCGCAACGGCGGGGCTCAGGCAGTTTCGAACCGGAACTCAGCCAACCGGCCTCCATCGGATGCCACTGTGTGGTCAATCCAGACGGTAGGACGATGCTGCCCATCAACGGCTTTGGGAGGACCGGCCGGTAGGTCTTCAAGATCATCCACCACCGGTATCAAGAAGAAGTGCTGACCACGCATGTCGGCGCAAGCAACCCGCACGCCACCGAGAGTCGGGCGTCCCTGCGCAAGAAGGGGCGCGCGCACTTGCACCTGAACGGTGGAGCGCGGCGGGTGATTGTCACCGGATCCAAAGCGGACCTGAGGGTGGTGATTGGCATCAACCACACAACTAGCGCCCTACCTGGTGCGGCAGGGATTCTAGAAAAGGGAGCGAGAAAAAGGACTTATGAAGAAACAAACGATCCGTGATGTAGAGGTACAGGATAAGCGCGTTCTTGTCCGTGTGGATTTCAACGTGCCCCTCGGCGATCCGGAGGGCTCAGAATCGGGGCGGATCGTCACTGACGACACCCGCATCCGGGCCGCCCTACCCACCCTCCAGTACCTCTTGGACCATAATGCAACGCTCATTCTCTGCTCGCATCTGGGCCGGCCCAAGGGGCAAGTAGTGGACGAACTCAAGATGGACCCCGTGGCTGATCGTCTGTCGCAACTGCTGGACCGGCCTGTGACCAAGCTCGATGACTGCACCGGACCAGATGTGGAAGCCGCTGTCCAGGCAGCTCAACCAGGCGATGTCATCCTGCTGGAGAACACGCGGTTCCATCCTGAGGAAAAGGCAAACGATCCGGACTTTGCCGCCCAGTTGGCGGCACTGGCTGACCTGTATGTCAACGACGCCTTTGGTTCGGCGCACCGGGCCCATGCCTCCACCGAGGGGGTCGCACAGTACCTGCCGGCGGTTGCCGGCCTTTTGATGGAGAAGGAGCTCGAGTTTTTGGGCCGGGCCTTGGCTGACCCACAGCATCCCTTCATCGCCATCCTCGGCGGCGCCAAGATCTCGGACAAGATCGGCGTCATCGAGAATCTACTAGCACAGGTAGACGCCATTCTGATTGGCGGTGGGATGGCCAACACATTCCTCAAGGCCGACGACTACGATGTTGGCGATTCGCTGGTGGAGGACGATAGTCTGGACACGGCCCGCGCCCTACTCGATCGCGCTGGAGACAAACTCGTCCTGCCGTCAGACGTGACTGTGGCCGATCGCTTTGACGCCGATGCTTTTTCGCAAGTGGTCGCGGTGGGCATGGTTCCACCCAAATGGCGCATCCTGGACATTGGTCCCCGAACCCTGGAGACGTTCCAAGAGCGGCTCGCCGGCGCCCACACTGTGGTCTGGAACGGGCCCATGGGCGTGTTTGAGTTCGAAAAGTTCGCCCAGGGTACCAACGCTGTAGCTCGCATCCTGGCTGGACTGTCCAAGGCAACAACCATCATTGGCGGGGGGGATTCGGCAGCTGCGGTCAAGCGCGCCGGTCTGGCCGACAAGATGAGCCACATCTCAACCGGCGGCGGGGCCAGCTTGGAGTTTCTCGAGGGCAAGACGTTGCCGGGCGTTGCTGCGCTGCAAGACAATTAGCTCCACCAGATGGACACAGGACGCATTGTTCAGATCAACGTCTCAGATGGCGGTGTCCCCAAACTGCCGGTGCCCGCAACGACGGCGACACGTCAGGGATTGACCGACGACCGACAACGGAATCTCAAGGTTCACGGGGGTCCCAACAGGGCGCTCTGCCTCTATTCTCTGGAGCGGATCATCAACCTTCAGGCAGAGGGGCACCCCATCTATGCCGGTTCGACGGGTGAGAACTTGACCTTGGCCGGAGTGGAATGGGAACACCTGGTGCCCGGTGTCCGCCTGCGCCTGGGACCAGAGGTCGTGATCGAGATCACCAGCTACACATCCCCGTGCCCGACCATCGCCGGCTCGTTCCTGGATGAGCAGTTTCTGCGTATCTCCCAGGATCACCACCCCGGTTGGTCGCGGCTCTATGCCCGACTCGTGACCACGGGGCAGTTGCAGATCGGCGATCGCGTCGAGATCCTGGATGACCAAGGAGAAGAACCATGAGCAGCCATCCCAATGGCAAAACGCTGGCACAGTCCTTTGCCGTGAATGTGCAGATCATCCACCTCCAAGCGGATGGCCTGAGCCATACAGACAGCTTGATCCAGCCTCCGTTCCGCGGCAATTGTTTCAATTGGGTTCTGGGCCACATCCTTGTGGGACGGAACTCCGCCCTCAAAGTCCTGGGGGCGGCGCCTGTGTGGGCCAAGGACCGAGAAGCCAAGTACCAGACCGGCTCAGACCCTATCGACCAGGGTTCCGGCGCCCTAGCCCTGGAGGCGCTGCTCGCCGATCTGGACGAGTCGCAGGCACGGCTCACCACCGCCCTGGAAGAGGCGACCGCGGAGCGTCTGGCGGAAGCAATCCCCTTCCGGGGCAATGAGCGGTCCCGCGGCGAGGCGCTGGCGGGCCTGCACTGGCACGAGACCTACCATTTGGGCCAGTTGGAGTTGTTGCGCCAACTAGCGGGCAAGAACGACGCCATCATCTAGCCCAGGAGACCAACCATGGCTGGACAGAAAAGCCACCACTTTGTCTATGTCTTTGATCCGGTGCGACCCGAGATGGTGACCGATCCTGACGCCTGGACGGAAGAGGATAGGCGCATCGCCGAGGAGCACGTTGCCTACCTCCAACAGGCCACGGAACAAGGCATCGTGATCCTAGCCGGTCGCTCGCTGGATGGGCAAGGCCCGGCCATCGTTGTGTTTGAAGCCGCCTCGGAACAAGATGCCCGCGATTTCATGGCGAACGATCCCTTTGTATCGAACGGCTTGATGCGTGCCACGCTACATCCCTTCCGCGCAGCCTTCGTGCGCCTCCCGTCGGATGCGGCCCCAAGCTCCTAGTTGTCATAGGACCCAAGGCACCCAACTATAGCCGCCCTCTCTCCCAGCTGGCCCGACCTGGTCCCGCACCTCGTTCCGCCGCTGCCCTGTTACAGGGCTGGGCGGAGCACGAGCGATGAGAGCTCATACCGCGTGGGGCCAAAGCGCGCCGCACGTCCATCCCAGCCAGCAGGTCCGATCGTTGCCCTCCACGGGCGGTTGGTCTCCGGCGCCGTTTTGGGGTATAATTGGGCTCGGGGAGGACTTGTGATGGGCAAACTCGTCTCAATCACGGCCATCGTAGGCGCTGTGATCGGCTGGTGGGGGATCTACGAGCTGACTAGCAAAGTGTATGCCGATCAGCCGGGCGCCGTGGCTTTTCTCTATGCCCTGCTATTTCTGGCACTGACAGCCACGCTGGCCCCACCGACCGCCTATCTGAACCGACGATTCGCACCGGAAGCGGTCAAGCGTGATCCGCTGAGGTTCCTCCGTCACAGTGCTTGGAGCGCACTGTGTCTGTCCTCCTGGGCATGGCTACAGATGCAACGAGCATTCAACCTGGGATTCGCGCTGATCATTGGCCTGATCTTTATTGCCCTCGAGGTGCTGATAGCAC
>JASFOV010000513.1:0-3768 GCA_050116355.1 Anaerolineae bacterium | reverse complement strand
CCCTTTGGCCAGGCATCTGTCTTGCGCGAGGGCGCGGATGTCACCCTGATTGGAATCGGTATTATGGTCAAAAAGGCGCTGGAAGCGGCAGATCTACTGGCCGAGGCAACCGAAGGCGGCATTAGCGTCGAGGTGATCGATCCCCGCACCTTGGTGCCGCTCGATACGGAGACCCTCATCAAGTCGGTGGCCAAGACGGGGCATGTGGTCATCGCCCATGAAGCCCACCACCGTTTGGGGCCCGCCGCTGAGATCGCGGCCGTGCTGGCCGAAGAAGCCGTCGAGTACTTGGATGGGCCAGTGCTCCGCGTGGCAGCCAAGAACGTGCCGTTGCCCTATAGCCCTGTGCTGGAGGATTTCGTCTTGCCCGGTGTAGACGATATCGTCCAGGCCGCCCGGTCGTTTTGGCCCCGCTGAGCAAAGACTGCAAACGGAGACGGAGATGGAATTCACCGGCTATCTCGATTTTTGGTTCACCGGCGTCTCCCTCGTGGAGCGCGTGGAGCGGTTTATGGCCCTGGGCATCAAACGCCTGGACGTGTGGTGCTGGCGCAGCATCCCGCTGGCCGAACTCGCTGCCGAGTGCCAGCACCGGGGGGCGGTCATCAATTCTACCTTTGATGAGGAGATGGGGTCACTCGCCGATCCAGGCGACAACGAAAAAACGATCCGGAGCTGGGCCGAAAGCCTGGAAATGGCCGACCGCTACGGGATCGAGCACCTCTTCATCTTTTCCAACCAGGTCGACGTCGTCGATGGCCAGGAGTGGACGCACCGGCTGTCGCAGAATTGCACCCAGGCGGAGCAATATGCCAACGTGCTCGACCAAACCGAAAAGATCATGCGTTTGGTCGAGCAGACCGAGATCGAGGTTTGGGTCGAGGCGCTCAACGAGTTCCACATCCAGGGCGGAGTCTTGGTCCACGACCACGATCTGGCTGCCGATTGGGTGCGTCGCATCGGACACCCGCAGTTCCGCCTGTCCTTTGACTGTTACCACCAGCAGCGGACAGCCGGCAATCTGATCTATGGCCTGGAGGCCTACCGGGACCTATACCCGACGGTCCATGTCGGCGACGTGCCCACCCGCCAAGAACCGGGCACGGGTGAGATCAACTTTCACAACATCGCCCGTACCCTCCGCGCGCTCGAGTACGATGGCTTCATCGGCTTGGAGTTCCACCCTTCGGACAGCGAAGAGAGGGCCCTGGCCCGAGTGCGCGAGATCTTTGATTGGTAAGCAGGCGGCTGCCTACCCGCCAGTCGCCACCCACGGCCGCATCCTGAAATGAAGGCAAGGAACCATGGCTGAAGCCAAGCACACCGTCCAAGTCGTAATGCCCAAACTCGGCCTGACCATGACCGAGGCCACCCTTGTCGAGTGGCTGAAGGTGGAGGGGGATCGGGTCGAGAAGGGAGAGCCCTTGTTCGTGCTCGAATCGGACAAGAGCATGCTAGAGATCGAATCGCCGGCCAGCGGCATGTTGCACATTCTGGTTGCAGCCGGCGATACCGTCCCGGTGCGCACGCCCATTGCCGCCCTGGAGGGCGCTAAAGATGCGGCGCCCACTTCCCCGGCGGCAGCCATTGTGCCCGCCGCCACAGCAGAGCCTACCGAGACCGCCCGTCCCATGGTAGCACGCGATCCAAACGCCCAGATTCCGGCCTCACCCAAAGCCCGTGCTCTGGCCCGGCAGTCGGGCGTATCGCTGGAGGGCCTGGCTGGCACCGGTCCGCGGGGCATGATCGTGGCGTCCGACGTTGGCCGGGCGGCCCAAGCTGCACCATCCACACAGGCCTCGCCCGTCGCTCGAAGGATCGCTGAGGGGGCGAGCTTGGATCTCACCGGCGTGTCGGGCACCGGTCCACGGGGCCGGATCATGCGCCAAGACGTCGAGCGCGCCCTGGAGCAGCAGGATCTCCAACAAGCACCGGACACCTTGGCCGCACCAGTTGGACCCGAAGCGCTGTCCGGCCTGCGGGCCATCATCGCCCAGCGGCTCACCGCCAGCTGGCGAGAGCGCCCCCACGTTACCGTGACCACCGAGGCCGATGCGACCAACTTGGTTGCGGCTCGCCAGCAAGCCACCGCTGAATTGGAGCGAAAAGTCTCCTACGACGCCTTTCTGGTCGCTCTTGTAGCCCGCGCGCTGCGCGAGCATCCCGCAGTGAACGTGCGGCTCACCGCGGCCGGCCTTGAGCAACTATCCGAGATCAATATCGGCGTAGCGGTGGACACCGAGCGCGGGCTGCTCGTACCGGTCGTGCGCGATGCTGCCACAAAGAACCTGGCCCAGATCCAGCACACACTGCAGGAATTGGTGGAACGCACACTGTCCGGGAAGAGCCTGCCCGACGACTTGGTAGGGGGCACCTTTACCATCACCAACCTAGGCATGTTTGAGATCGACGCCTTTACGCCCATCATCAATCCACCCGAAAGCGCAATTCTGGGCGTGGGTCGCATCGTCAACAAGCCGGTCGGTCTCGAGGGCCAGATCGTATTGCGCGACATGATGACCCTCAGCCTCTCCTTTGATCACCGCTTGATCGACGGTGCGCCCGCGGCCCGCTTCTTGCAGAGGATCAAGCAGCTCATCGAGCGCCCCTTTGCTCTGGCACTATGAATTGACGGCTTGGAGAGAACGTGGTATAACCATGACGGCCAGCAACCGGCGACACGGCACATCGCTGATCGGGGACATAACTCTATCTCATATGCATAGGAAGGACGGGAAATCATGATTGGTGGCACACATGGCAAGATCCTGCACATAGATCTAGAATCGGGACAGACGCACATCGAGCAGCCGGCCGAGGATGTATACCAGCTATTGGTCGGGGGCCGGGCGTTGGTGGCCTATCTGCTCCTGCGCGACCTGGCACCCCACACCGATCCCCTGAGCCCCGACAACTTGCTCATCTTTGCCCCAGGCATGATGCAGGGCACCAGTTTTCCGGGTGCAGGCCGGCACGGGGTCGGCGGTAAATCACCGCTAACCGGCGCACTGGGCAGTTCCGAGGTCGGCGGCTGGTGGGGCCATGAGTTCAAGCGTGCCGGCTACGATGCCTTGGTCATCCGTGGCCGGGCCTCCACCCCCGTCTACTTGTGGATCCAGGATGGTGAAGTCGAAATCCGCTCAGCGGAGCACCTGTGGGGCTTGCTCACGGCCCCTACCCAGGCGGCGATCCGGGAGGAACTGGACGATGAGCGGGTACGTGTGGCGCAAATCGGCCCGGCCGGCGAGAACCTGGTCCGCTACGCAGCGATCATCCACGACGTGAACCGGGCCGCCGGGCGCAATGGACTCGGCGCACTCATGGGCTCCAAGAATTTGAAGGCGGTTGCCGTGCGCGGCACAGGCCAAGTCCCCGTATCGGATCGGCCGCGTGTGACCGCGATCGCACGTTGGCTGGGCGACAACTACAAAGAACTGATGGCTTGGGCCACGGCCGGGATTGGGCGCGGCACACAAAATGGGCTTACCAACCAGGCCGCCGTCGGTGGCTTACCCACCCGCAACTTTGGCCAAGCCGTGTTCGAGCACCCCGAACTCCTGAGTGGCAAGCGCAACTACGAGATGTTCCTCAAGGACCGCGACACGTGCCACGGCTGTCCCGTAAGCTGTAAGCAGGTCTTTGAGAACGAGGATGAGGATCCATCCCGTACCCTGGATCCGGTGTACGGTGGGGCCGAGTACGAAGCGATGGCCGCCTTTGGATCCTGCTGTGATGTCTCGGACAACCTGGCCGTGCTCAAAGCCAACG
>JASFOV010000512.1:0-3776 GCA_050116355.1 Anaerolineae bacterium | reverse complement strand
CCGTCTTTCTGGCCAGCCAGATCTTACCCTTCAAGGGATTTACCTGGCTCATGGAGAATGCACTGCCGGCCCTGTTGGTGGCCATCCCCGTTGTCTTTCAGCCCGAGTTGCGGCGGGCTCTGGAGCGATTGGGCCGTACGGGTAGCCTACTGGTGCGGCGGCAGCAGCAGGAAGCCGTCGAGCATATGGTCGACGAAGTCGCCCGGGCGGCTCACCGTTTGGCGGCCCAACGCTATGGGGCGCTCATCGTCTTTGAGCGGGAGACGGGCCTGCAGGAATTCGTGGAGACAGGTGTTCGGCTCGACGCCGATGTCAAGGCTGAGTTGCTACGGACGATCTTTCATCCCAACACGGCCCTTCACGACAAAGCGGTCATCATTCGTGACAGGCGGATCGAGGCCGCCGGCTGTATGCTGCCGACCTCACAGAATCCTCAATATGGCGGCTTGGGCACGCGGCACCGGGCGGCCATTGGCTTGACGGAGGAGAGCGACGCCCTGGTAGTGATTGTGTCAGAAGAAACCGGCATCATCTCCGTTGCCTACAACGGCCGGATCATCCGGCGTCTCGACATCAATCGGCTGCGCGGGGTGATGCTGGCATTCTTTGAACACCGGCTTGGGGGGCGAGATTGGACGCGGCAAGTCGCGACCAGCCAGGCATAGGAGGCTAGGCCAGGTATACGGACACGGACCTAGATTTGGGCAAGGTGAATGCGCAACTACTGGCCGACTAACGGATCGATCACCTCGGCCAGTTGGTCGCGGGTGATAGCGCCAAGAAAGTGCCGGACGAGCAAGCCTTGTTGATCGATGACAAAGGTTTCGGGAACACCCGTAACGCCGTAGGCTCGCGCCGTCTCGTTTTCCGGCTCAACGGTGGAGGGATAGGTTACACCAAACTCGTCGAGGAAGGCCTGAGCCTTGGAATCGGCATCCTTGTAGGCAATGCCAAAGAACTGTACCCCTTGGTCCTGGTATGCGCGCCATGTTTCTTCCAAGGCAGCCGCCTCTTCGCGACACGGGTCGCACCAACTGGCAAAGATATTTAGCACCACCACGTTCCCCTGTTGTTCGCTTAGGCTCATTGAGCTGCCGTCTAGAGCCGTGAGCTGAAAGCCGGGCACAGGGCTGCCAACCTGGAGGGTTTCCGTCGGTTGAGCGAACAACGCGTACGCCAGCAGGCCCATCACAAGCACAGCTACAGCGCCCGCGGCTATCCAAGCTGGTGACACACCCCGGCGGGTTTCTTCGCTTGGTGTTTCTTGCGGTAACTCCATCGATTCTCTCCTATCAGGATCGGTGTGCATTGTACCCTAGTTTTGTCTCTCTGTCCAAATGTATTGCGCTTGTTGAAAGGTCTGGAGGTGTGTGGGGTAGGGTGGTGGAAGGAATCCGGTTGTAGGAGAGGATTGTTGGATGGTACCCTTGGACAGTGTTGTGAAAAAATGGTTGCCCGTGGCGGCAGTGGTTCTGCTAATCATCCTGTGCGCGCTTGTCTTGCTCGCCCCGGCCGAGTCCCGCTTGGGGAATCTGGTAAAGCTGGTGTATGTTCACGGCGCCTTGGTGTGGGCCGGGCTGGCGACCTTCACCCTGGCTGGAGCCTTGGGCCTGGTTGCTTTGGCAGTGCGCCATCTGGCGCGCTCCGCGGGACGCGCTCAGAAGTGGTACCGGGCCACCCGCGCGGCAGGTGTGGCGGCGCTTGTCATCTGGATCATCTATGTTATCTCAGCGATCCTGGTGACGGGACTGACTTGGGGCCAATGGATCGCTTGGAACGAGCCGCGGGTACAGGCTACGGCGCTTATCTTGGGCGCCGCACTCGTTTTGGCGCTGGTAGCCCGTCTGGTCGGGCATCCCGACTTTACGGCTATCGTGAATGTAGTCATGGGCATCTTGCCCTGGATCCTGGTTAGCCGTGCCGATGCCATCCGCCATCCGGTCGATCCGATCGGTGGCTCGAATTCATCATCAATTCAGGGATATTTCTTGTTGATCCAGTTGGCCGTTCTGGCATTAGCGGCGATTCTCGTGGCCTGGCTTTGGGCGCGGGCTGAGCAGCAGGCAGCGGAAGGAAAAGACGTACCAGCTAGCTAGGGCAAGGTGTTTCTAGGCGAACTGGGCAATGGGGGAAATTCACTTGACCACCGGGTCAACGCGAGGGAGGCGGTAAAGCATACTATGTATCCAGTCAAGGTCATTACGGTCGAGAAGAGTCGCACCTTGGAAGATACAGCCAATGAGGGGGGACTGAGCTTCTCTACCATGATGGAGGAGGCCGGTCGTGGCACAGCGCTGGCGATCCAGCGCCGCCTGGGGGCGAAGCACAAGCGCGTGATCGTCCTTGTGGGGCCGGGCAACAATGGCGGTGACGGTCTGGTAGCGGCCCATTACTTGTGGGAGATGGGGGCGCGGGTCACCTGCTATATGTGGAAGCGAAACCCTACCAGCGATCCCAACTTTGAGCGGGTCAAAGCCGATAACCTGCCTTTGATCTGGGTTGAAGACGATGGCGACTTTGAGGCGCTGCGCGGCTTGATCTCTGGCGCCGATGTGATCGTCGATGCGTTGCTGGGTGTCGGTGTGAGCCGCCCCATCGGAGGATTGCTGAAAGATTTGCTGACAGTGGCGCGTGAGGCCATTGAGGCGCGCAGGGCACCAGATGGCCTAGCCGAAGCTTGCCCCGCCCTCAGCCGAGAACCGGCGCCGGTCGTTGTCGCGGTGGACTGTCCAACCGGACTGGATTGCGATACGGGGACAGTAGATGCGGCGACACTGGCGGCCGATCTAACAGTGACCTTTGCCTATCCCAAGGTTGGGCTGTTGCGATTTCCGGGTGCGGGCGCCGTCGGCAACATCATTGTCGCCGACATCGGCATACCGCCCAAACTAGCGAACGACGTGCGGCTGGAGATGGCCACGGCTGGGCAAGTCCGCGATTGGCTGCCTGAGCGGCCGCCATCGGCGCACAAGGGAACGTTTGGACGGGCTCTGATCGTGGCTGGTTCGGCCAACTATGTCGGTGCAGCTGCCTTGGCCGGGGCAGGCGCTGTTCGCGTCGGGACGGGGTTGGTGACGATGGCTTTGCCCCTGCCCATCCAGGCTGGCGTGGCCGCTAACTTGACAGAAGCGACGTATCTTTTGCTGCCCCATGACATGGGTGTCGTCGCTTCGGGGGCGGTTGCGGTCTTGCAGAGACAGATGGCTGACTATACCGCCCTCCTGCTGGGCCCGGGCTTGACGCAGGAGAAGGAAACCGTCGCCTTTGTCCACAGGTTCCTGGGTCTGGAGTCTACCGACCGCAAGGGACGCTTAGGATTTGTGGTCGCCTCTCCAGCCACCGAGGCCGAACACCGGCCGGTCCCACCTCTGATCGTCGATGCAGATGGATTGAATGCCTTGGCCCAGGTGAATGATTGGTGGAAGGCGCTGCCCGCCGGTACCATCCTGACCCCCCATCCCGGCGAGATGGCCCGCTTGATGGGGGGCGATAGCACGGCGGGGGCTGTGCAGGCCGACCGGGAGGGTATTGCCTTACGCATGGCCGAGCAGTGGGGGGTAGTCATTGTGCTCAAGGGCGCCCTTACCGTTGTGTCATCTCCCGACGGTCGGCAGATGATACTACCGTT
This sequence comes from Anaerolineae bacterium, assembly GCA_050116355.1. Lineage (GTDB taxonomy): Bacteria > Chloroflexota > Anaerolineae > JAAYZQ01 > JAAYZQ01 > JASFOV01. Next base: position 148 of record JASFOV010000512.1, on the reverse strand, counting down.
TGCTAACTCTGGTCTGGCCACTGCGGGCAGTGGCGACGTGTTGGCTGGGGCTATCACCGGTTTGAGAGCACAGGGCATGGACGCTTACGAAGCCGCGGCCGCTGGCGCCTACCTCCATGGCCTGGCCGGCGAATTGACTCGATCCGAA
>JASFOV010000511.1:0-3788 GCA_050116355.1 Anaerolineae bacterium | reverse complement strand
AGCCGGACAGAGCCATCGGTGTGCGTGCGACCGATAGTCGTGGTGTAGCCATGCTTGTATTTCCTCTTCAGGTAGTCGCACTGGGGCGCGGGCTTCTCTGGGATATGCTGGCATCGCTTGCTACAACGCCACTTGGCCCGTCGCCGTTGATAATCGTAGCCGTTGGTGTGTAGGACGTAGCCAAAAGGGCAAAGAGGATGTCCATTTTCATCATATCCGCGCGTCAGCCGGGCGTCTGGGTCAGCGTCAGACTTGTGGGCACAGATATCGACCATACGCAGCGCACCCGCATCCCAGATGGCGTCGAGGCAATTCTGTTCGCAAGCTCCGGCATCAGCCAAGACTTCTCCGATCTTGAGCCAAGGGAATCGCCTCTGGAGATAGGCAAAGTTGTCCGGGAAGAGGGCCGGATCGCCGCACGTGGCGGCGCCAAAAACGGCTGGCAATGTCCAGTAGGTGGCAAGCCCGTCGTCCAAGAGCTGACCGGCGTAACTGTAATAGCCATAGACCATTCGGCCAACACGGGAACGTTGTTTCCGAGTTTCGACGGGCGTGTTGGGACTTGTCTTGGCTCGCTTGTTGTTGCCCGTATAGACGACGAATCGTGCCTCGGGATCTCGGGGTGTTGCGTGGTGACAGACGTCAGCGCATTCCTCATCACTGCACTCACATCCTCGCTTCCCTTTCTCTCTCGCAGGACAGGGACGGGGCGCCGGTAAGTAGCAGCCTGCTTTCACGCTTGAGCAGCGCAAGCGTGAACGGGCTTGGTGGAGCATGCCGTCGAAGGAGAGCGCCACTTTTTCGTCATCGTCCGTTTCCGGTTTGGTGGGCAGGAGCCCCGCCTGGTAGAGCGCGTCCAACTGGAGGGCATTGATCTCCATTTGCAGCTCAGGCGTAAGCTGCCCCTCAAAGTAGCGCAACCCTGATTCGCCAGGGAATTCGTCCTCAAACCCTGTACAATGTCGCAAGCTCTGACCGTCCTCTGAATGGCGCAAGATGCGCAGTACCTCGTGACGGGAGTAGTCTTGCTCCCGCCGGTAGAGGCCCAACAAGTACATGCTCACCGGATGAAAGGGCACCTGCCCCTTGGCCGAGGCCGTGTAGATGTGCGCTGCCAGGAGAGGTTCCAGGGAGCTGTAGTCGAAGAGCCGAACGGCGATTTCAAAGGATGAGAAGGTCTCGAGGGTCTCCTCGTTCAGATCCTCCAACCCCAGATAGCGGTAAGCAGACCGATAGCGGGGTTTCGGGGATGGAGGTAGGTCGGGGTCGCATGGCAAGATGAGGGGCAGCTTCTCTTTCAGCTTGAGCATGGTAAAGGGCTCCAGGGCATCGAGGTTCTGTATCCGCTTCTCAATGGCCGTCGGTTTCTTTGCCGCACTCATCGCCTCTTTCTCCGAGAACGTCGCAGCGCTGCGTTCTGCGCCAGGGCACGCCGGTAGTCTGTCGCCGTGTTTTTGCCTATCAGTTGACGCAGGCGCCCCGAATGAGCCGGATGGCGCAGCCAAGCGAGTGCATCTTGTTGGAGTTGTCGCACCCGTTCGCCGCTGAGGCCCAACTCCTCCCCCAGTTCTTTCAGCGTGCATGGCGGTTGCTTTCCCAGACCATACCGGCCGACAACCACCCGGCGAAGACGTTCGGGAAGCTGACCGACCAGAGCGTGCAGGGCTCCTATGGTCAGTTCCTGATCGATTTCTTCAGCGGGGTCCGGCATGACCCATGATGCTGGCATCTGCGGCAAGGGGACGGCGATGTCGCGCCTCAGTTCCTGGCCCCGACGATGAATCTGACGCCAGATAGCCACCCAGGCGTAAGTGGAAAAGGCTGTTCCCCGTGCTGGGTCGTAGCCCTGAATCGCGTGCCACAATCCGATCCGGCCTGCCTGCAGAGCTTCCTCGTAGGAGAGCTCCCCTCCTCCCTGGCGTTGAATGTAGGCATGGACCAGCCCATCGTGCTGGGCCATTGCCTGCCAGACAGCTTGCGCTGTCGGGACTTTGTGTATACACTCGCTCATGAGATTCCTCCTCTATTTTGAGATTTACCGAGTTGGCGGCTCGACATCTCAGATTATGAGGAATCTCACCCTAAAAATCAAAGCGGCGCACCTTGAAAAAGGTGCACCGCTGCATTCTACTGGGTTGCGGATTCAATTCATTTGGGTTGCGCTATTCGCTGCGAAAGCCCAGACTTGCAGAGCGACAAGGCGTGTAGCATAGCTATAGGTTTGTGAATGGCCTCTCGGTTTCGCCGGGCCGTGACCTCCGGCTCATCAGGGTGCTGCGTCACGCGCCGACCAGGGCCGCCCACAGCGATTCGGTACCCCCATATACCACACAAGCACCCGTTGCCGTACGGCAACCGTCAGCTAGAACATCCCCTGGTCCTGAGTGAAGCCATGGAGCTACCGGAAACCATTCCCCGCATCTGTCGTGACCCCGATGATGACTGGCTGATCGCCTGTGCCGTTGTTGGCGAGGCTGACGTAATCATCATCAGCGGCGACGACGATCTGTTGGCCTTGAAACGAGTCCGGGACATTCCCATCCTCACGGCAGCGCAGTTACTGGAGATGCTGGAACTGGAAGACTCGGGCTAGCTTCATAGGAGGCGCCATGAAACGAGAACTCAGAGTAGATCTAGGCGAACTAGCTATCGCCCTCGAAACCGATTCTTCCGAGTTGCATCAGTATCTGGATCTGGAAACCGGACGGATCGTACCTGTCATGGATGAGCTTTCCCGGGAGTTGGAAAAGATCTACGATGAGATCTATGACGAGACCGGCAATCGGGTTGTCACCTTGGAGGAGTATCTCCAGCAGCGGGATGATCCAGATTGGCAAAAGGAGATGATGACAATCCCTTTGCATGCTATGTGGGACATGTGTGTGCAGAGGCCTTATCCTTGTGGGCGTTACCGACGAGCATTGCCGTCTTGACAAATTCTCAAGATAGCATATACTTTAGCCCGCTTAACTTATTAGCGAGGTGAAATATGCAGCCGGCCGATCCTTTTCTTGTCACACTGCAAGAATGGATAGAAGTCTCAATGCAACGTTCGATGCGCAACGTTCTGGCGTACGCCAGAGAAAGCGGGCTGTCGATGTCCCAGTTGGGCGCCTTGTTCCACGTATTGCGCATCGGGTGCAGTGGCGTCACCGATCTGGGTGACGACCTGGGTGTGACTAGTTCTGCCGCCAGCCAATTGCTGGACCGCCTGGTGCAGCAGGGGCTGATCCGCCGGACACAAGATCCGGACGATCGGCGTGCCAAGCGGATTCTCCTAACCGACAAGGGATTGCACGTTGTTCGCGAGAGCATTCGCGCCCGTCAAGGTTGGGTAGTAGAGCTGGCTGAAAGCCTGTCGGAGCCGGAAAAAGAAGCCAGCATCGCTGCGCTCCATATGCTGATCGACAAGGCCAATCATCTTGCCCGGCCGATGGCGCCGGATAAGTAGTCCATTCCTGGGAGGAACAGCCCCTATATGTTACGATTGACAAAATTCCTGAAACCATATATTCTGCTGATTCTCATCACTGTTGTCTTGCTGTTTGTGCAGGCCTTGACCAACCTGGCACTGCCCAACTATCTCTCCGACATCGTCAACAACGGCATCCAGCAGGGCGGCGTGGAGAATGCGGTTCCCAAGGCAATTCGCCAGAGCGAGATGGATAGACTCTTTCTCTTTATGAGTCCACAGGACAAGGCGCTGGTGCTGGGTGACTATATTGCGGTGGAACCCACTTCTGCTGATGCGCAGCAGTACATCAACGAGTACCCGGCCCTGGCCAACA
>JASFOV010000510.1:0-3818 GCA_050116355.1 Anaerolineae bacterium | reverse complement strand
CAGGCCTTTGTAGCCAACCTGTCGACGGCCTGCACCGGAGAAACGGCCGGACCGGTGAGGGTGGCCATCGCCCTGCGGGCTGATTTTTATGCCCATTGCTCCCAGTTTGCGGTCCTGCGCGAGACGTTGGCCCAAAACCAAGTCTACATCGGCCCGATGAGCCGCAAGGAACTGCGTCGGGCCATCGAAGAACCGGCCCAAACCGGGGGATGGACCTTTGAGCCAGGTCTGGTGGATCTGATCCTCGATGAGGTAGGGAACGAACCCGGAGCGCTGCCGCTCCTGTCGCATGCCCTTCTGGAGACGTGGCGCCAACGTCGGGGACGCACGCTTACAGTCGCCAGCTACCTCGAGTCTGGAGGTGTGCGCGGCGCCATCGCCCGAACGGCCGAGACCACGTACGAACAGTTGGCGCCTGGCCAACAGGCCATCGCCCGCAACATCTTTCTGCGGCTGACCGAATTGGGGGAAGATACGCAAGACACCCGGCGCCGGGCAGAGCTTTCGGAGCTCATCCCCCATCCCGAGGATGCACCGGCTGTGAAAACGGTGCTCAAGATGCTGGCCGATGCCCGCTTGATCACGACGGACAAAGACTCGGTCGAGGTGGCACACGAGGCTTTGGTCCGTGAATGGCCTCGATTGCGTGAATGGCTAGACGAGAACCGTGAGGACCTGCAACTACACCAACGCATCAGCCAGGCCGCACAGGAATGGGATCGCTTGGATCGCGATCCAAGCGTACTGTACCGCGGCCCGCGCTTGGCCCAAGCTATGGAGTGGTCCCAGCGCCAGGCACCCGATTTGAATCCGCTGGAGTCCACCTTCCTCGATGCCTCACAAGCGCGCGCCGAGCAGGCCACCCAAGAACGGGAGGCCCAGCGGCGACGGGAACTGGAAGCGGCACGACAACTGGCCGAGGCGGAGAAACAGCGGGCCGAGGCAGAAAGCAGGCGAGCCAAAGAGCAAGAACACGCGGCGCGGCGCCTGCGCCGGCGAGCGGCCTTTTTGACCGCGGCCTTGATCCTGGCAGTGGTGCTGGGTATCGTCGCGGTAGAACTGGGCCGGCAAGGGCGCGAGAGGGCTCAGATCGCCAGCGCCAGGGAGTTGTCCCTGGCCGCCCATAGCAATCTCGACATAGACCCCGAGCGCAGCATTCTGTTGGCGCTCCAGTCCGCCCAAGAGTGGTCGGCGCTTAGTGAACCGATCCCGTACGATCTGCAAGCCACCCTGCACCAAGCTGTCCAGTCCGCACGCACGCGCCTACGCTGGTCGGCCGGCGGTGATGATATCCTGCACGTTGGCTTTGACCCGGAGAATGAGCGACCCCTGGTGGTCACCGGCAATCGACAAGACAGCACCGTAACCGTCTGGGACCCCGAGACGAACCAAGCACTGCTCACGCTGCCCGGCCGCGTCGGCCAGTTCACGGACGTCGACCTCAGCCCGGATGGAGCCTTCATCGCCGTGCCCGGCGATAGTGGTTCAGTAACGGTCTGGGAAATGGCTTCAGGTCAGGCATGGCGCACTTTGTCCGGACACAGCGGCGAGGTTCTCGGTACGGCGTACAGCCCGGGCGGAGACTTGCTGGCCACGTACAGTACCAACGAGCAGATCATCTGGGAGGTTGACTCTGGCAAAAGATTACTCGAGCTACCCGCCCCGACCAGTGAGACCAACATGGGCGTATTCAGCCCTGATGGGACACAGATTGCCACGATTGCCGACTTCCGGGTCATCAAGATTATCGACATCGCATCCGGTCGCGAAAGGATCTCGCTCGAGCATGACTACGATATCATCAGCTTTGCCTTCAGTCCTGATGGGAGACGCGTGGCGGCCGGTGGCCACAGCGCCACAGTCCAGGTCTGGGATGTGGAGACAGGACAGACTGTCCAGGCAGTGGCCGTTGGCACGGCGCCCCAGGTGGAGGCTATCGCCTACAGCCCCGATGGCGCCCGACTGGAGGTCGCCGACTGTTTGTTTGACGCGGCGACAGGCCAGGAGCTGTTCGCGCTCCGCGGTCACACGCACGGTATTCCACACCTTGCCTTCAATGGTGACGGGACACGGGTGATCACGGCCAGCTACGATGGGACGACCAGGGTGTGGGATCTCACTCCGGCCCATGAACTCTTTGCTCGACCAGCGCACGGCGGAATGGTCTATGATATCGCCTATGGTCCAGATGGCAGGCTGCTGGCAACAGCTGGCAGAGATGGGACTGCGATCATATGGGCGGCAGAATCGGGCGAGGCAGTACACGTTCTAGCCGGCCACACCGATGTTGTCAATGGCGTCGCCTTCAGCCCCGATGGCGGGCTGCTGGCAACTGCCAGCGCCGACCGGAGTGTGATCGTATGGGAGACCGCCACGGGCCAGAAGCTGAGGACCCTGATTGGCCACGACGCCGACAAGCCGGGCGGCGTCCCGCTCTTCAGAGGTGTCATCGCCGCTGCCTTTGGCCCTCAATGCCTCGATCCGTCTGGTACCCCGCCGGGGCCCTGTCCTCTAGCCACAGTTGGCATGGATGGGCAGTTGATCGTCTGGGATGCTCAAAGCGGTCAGAGACTCTTCGACTACCAAGATGCGATTGGTGGGCTCAAGAGTGTTGCTTTCAGCCCCGATGGAAAGCTGCTGGCCATTGGCAGCACGGGCGAACCCGTGGATACGATAGGAACGGCAACAATCGTGGAAGTGGCATCGGGCGAGATTCTCAGCACGATGCCCGGCCACGCCGGATGGGTATGGGGCCTAGCTTTCAGTCCCGACGGGGAACGCCTGGCCACCGTCGACTTTCGGGGCGTGGGGAGGGTGTGGGATGTTGTCACGGGTGAACCACTGATCGAGCTGACTGGCCCCCCGAGTGGATTCTCGGTGACTTATTGTTCTACAGGAGATCGACTGGCAACTGGCAGTGGGGACGGGACAATCACCCTATGGGATGCGGAATCTGGCCTACCCCAGCTCTCCTTGGGCGGTCAGGGCGACCCCGTCGGCAGTCTGGCCTGCAGTCCCGATGGAGGCTATTTGGCGGCCGCTGGTTTTGATGGTACAATGCGAGTCTATGTGGTGGAGCCTAGCCGTCTACTGGCGCTGGCGCGGTCGCGCCTGACCCGATCCTTCACCCTCGAAGAATGCCGGACGTACCTGCACATGGAGCAATGCCCGGCCGCACCGTAAGCTCGAGCGTGGAGCGACTGCGGTCCTTGAGAATCCCAATACCCTTGACTACGGAGCCTGTTTATGAAGGTTATCTGCCCGGACTGTGGCGCAAGCGATACGCTGTCACCGGTACGCTTTCGCTGTTCGTGTGGCGGTGCGTGGGAATTTGAAGAACGCCATGGCTTTGATGTGTCGCTCATTGATGACAAGGAATCGTCCCTGTGGCGCTACCGCAGGCTGTTGGGGCTGGATTTTGACGCGCCTACGGCGCGCCTGGGCGCAGGGGGCACGCCGCTCTTACCGGTCACCTTGGGGAACAGAGAGGTTCTGGTCAAGACCGAATACCTGGCGCCGACCGGCTCCTTTAAGGATCGGGGCACGGCGGTGATGATCAACATCCTGGCGCATCAAGGGGTGCGCCACGTCGCGGATGACTCGTCGGGCAACGCTGGAGCTTCGGTGGCAGCCTACGCGGCCCGGGCGGGGATGGGGGTCGATATTTTTGTGCCGGCCTACGCTTCGCCCAGCAAGCAGGCGCAGATCGCCGTCTATGGCGCCCGGGTGCGGCCCATTCCCGGTCCGCGCCAGAATGCCAAGCTGGCGGCGCTGGAGGCGACCCAGCAAGGCATCGTCTTGGCCTCACATGCCTACCA
>JASFOV010000509.1:0-3822 GCA_050116355.1 Anaerolineae bacterium | reverse complement strand
GCAGCAACCGGGTCGGCGTCATCATTGGCTCAAAGTAGTTCTCGATGGCATCGACCTGGGTCTCAATCGGCGCCCAGAAGCTTTCAAAGAGCATCAGCAAGCGCCCCATCAGCTCGTCTCGCTCGTACAACTCTGGCAGATAGCGCAGGTAGGCGCCTTTGGCCCGCACCTGAATCCGCGTGGTGGCGCTGGCCAGTCGGGCCCCGTCACCATCCGCAGCTGTCGCCTCGCTGGTCAGGTACTGGTCCTCGAGCACCGGTGCCACTCGCACTGCGGCCTCGAACTCCAGCCGCGTGCCAGCCGCGAGCTCGTCCACCAAGGTCCAAACCACATAGCGCCTCTGCTCGTCGACCTCAACGGCCGGCGCGAGGTTGGGCCGGTCGGCCGGCGCCTGGTACGCTTCCAGCGTAAGATCGGCGGGAATGCCCACCCGCACCGTCAGTTGGGGTTGGGACTGGCGCAGTGTGAGGCGGGTGTGCAGCAACAGCCGCTCGCCTGGATAGCAGCGGCCGGCGCTGGCCACGTGTCCCACACCGACCGGACCCGATTCATCGACTGCAACCGAAGGCCGGGCCACCAAGGCGCCACCGGCCGGTGGGCCCAGCAGGCCCATCTGTCGCGAAGAGACTCTGGTTCTAATCATCTGCCTCTTCCAGTTCGACCAGCGTGATCTGGTGGTCCAAGGAACAGATCAGCGCGTTCGATGGCACGCGGACCAGGTTCTGTTCCACCGGCTCAAGCACCGGCTCGACATCCGGCGGCGCGCTATCATCCTCCAGCGCTCGTTCTTGGTCGGGAAAGACGGGGCGTTGGGCCAGGCGGACATCCAAGACATGTTTGACCCCGGGCACCCGCTGGATCAACGAAAAGATCTCGGCAACATAGAGGTCGCGACCAAAGGGCCAGCCTTCCCAATCGCCATCTACCAGATCGCCCACATCCTCCGCCCCCTGGGCCAGCGGTAAGGGACTCAAGAAGGCACGGAGCTGTTCTACGACACGGCTGGCCACTACCTCGGACCGGCTGTACTCAGAGGGGACAATCCGTGCCTGCACTTGGATGCCCACGTACTGTGGCTCGCGGACGCGCAAGATGGTGGTCAGCAACCGGTACTGGTCGAGGTAGTCCCCAATCATTTTAGCAAACTGTCGATCAATGTGCAAGTTCGACAACCTGCCCCCTTGCAGCGATTCGGCGGCGGCCGGGACCACGAGCAGTTCCATGGTGCCCGGCGCCAGCCCATTCCCACCACGGGGCATCGTGCACTTGGCGCGCGCCACCGAGCGATCCGCCCGCAGCGCCAGCAACTCGTAGTCCTCGGCGGTCACAGCTCGCAGTTGGGCGCGCATCTCGCGCTGGGCGCGGGCTACGACCTCGTCCATATTCTCGGGATCGCGGCCTCCGGACGCCGGTCGCGGATTGGTGACCCGTGACACATACGCCAGGGAAGTGGTTAGTACCTGAAGACTATTCTCGGGCACGTTGCCCAGCACGCCGCCACCATAGCGATAGCGCGTGAAGCGCAGGCCCCGACCCGACTCGGGCACGCGACCGTACTGACGTACTGTACCATCGGGCTGGCGCACCGCCGGGCCTAGCGCGATCTGGCCGGTGGCCGTGTCCAGGGTAAAGTGCCGATCGAAGCGGTCCGAGTTGGAAAAATCCTCGACATACGTCCACGGCACGAAAACAACCTCATCCAACCGGTTCTCCTCAATCTCCAAGGTCTCGCCCGGTTGTAGGGCCAGCAACGGGGTCTGCTCCAATTGGTATGCCTGGTTGGGTTCGCCGCTGCTGCGGCCCAGAACCTCGTGCTCGACTATGACCGCGTGCGTCGCCGGTACCTGGGCGCCCAGAGCCTGGGCTGCTACGGACTTGACGCGTGGCGACTCGGTGTACATCCCCTGCTCCGGGCGCTCCTGCTCGATGCGACAGCGGAGCCAGTAACCTTGGCGTCCGTGGACCTGGTCGGGCCGCATCTCCAAGGGCAGGTAGAGCACCACCTGGCCCCGCTCATTGTTCAAGCCGCCCGTTGTCTCTTTCTCACCCAGACGCTCGCTGGGCCTGACCCTCTGCCAAGCCCCATTGCCCATCGAACACTCCCAGATCCAGGGCGGATCCTCGCGCTGGACGCCCACCGCTTGTGTCGGCTCGGTCTGAAAGGCCAGTCGCAGGATATGGCCACTGATGTCCCGTTCCTCGCCAAAGCCGAGATAGAAGGTGTCGCCCTCTTGGGGTTTGCGGCTGAACGGACGGAATGTCTCGATCCCGCGACGTAGGGACCGGAGGTAGTTCTTGTGAAAATCTTGCTCGCGCCGGACTTGCGTCAGCTCGGGCGGCACCACTCGCAGGCTGCGATCCGTGGTAAAGATGACCTCCTCTTCCTCGCCGATCCGCCGCGAGACGACCTCGGTCCCTTGAGGAACGATCACCGGATCGTGGTTGTCCTCGCTGATGGGCAGCGATACCGACAGCCAGAAGATGAGATCCGTGCGTGCGCTGCTGGCCGGCTGGCGTTCCATGCCCATCAGCTCCAAGAACTTGATGTAATTCTTTTCCGGCACACGATTCAGCCGGTACACGATCTGCTCGGTCATCCAGGCGAATAGCTCGATGAGGGTGATACCTGGATCGCTCAGGTTGTACTCGGTCCATTCCGGGGCATAGTGGATGATGCGGCGACGGGCTTCGTCCACCAGATCCCGTTGAAAGCGCAGATCATCCAAATTGGGTGTTGGCAGTGACATACTCGGCTCCCTCGGTCCTTCTCCCTACCACTCCTCCTGGCCTTCCAGGAAAAAGGGGTACACGATGCTTCGTTCGTTGTGGGTGGCGCGGACCCTATAGCGAATCTCGACAAACAACGCCCCGTCCTGCTGGGGACTGGTCTTGACGTCGACGTATTGCACTTCAATGCGCGGCTCCCAAAGACGCAAGGCCTCCATCACGTACTGGCGCATCAGGCTCTCTGTCGCCGCGTTGCGCGGCTCGAATAGCAAGTTCATGGCGTAGCAGCCAAATTCGGGGCGCATGACGCGCTCGCCGGGCCGTGTGCCCAGAATGATGCGGATCGCCTGCTCGATATCCTGTTCGCCGCTGACCAGCGACAGCTCGCCGCGGGCATTGACCTGCAGCGGAAAGGCCAGGCCGCGGCCCAAATAGTCCTTGCTCCGGTCTCGAAATGCGTCCATAATCAAACTCCTGCTATCCCTCTCTAGCCACCGATCAGCACCGTCGGCGCACCAGCCGCCACCGTCGTGCTCAGCGGCACCCCCGTCTGAACGTTCGAGCCGGCGCACACGCTGGTCACCCGTGCCGCCGGCCGGCCGGCGATCAGTACGGTGGCGCTGCCCTGGGTGATGCTGCCGGCAAACACCGCACCGGTCACCATGTCGCCCACCACCGCCGCCGGCAAGCCAGCGATCAATACTGTGGCCACCCCAGGTCCCGTGATCGGATCCCCTGTCGCCGTCAAATCGCCCACTCGTGCCGCTGGAAAACTCATAATCGTCCCTCCCTCGCTGCGTTAGTTGATCTTGACCAGAGCGCCCTTGATCTCGGTCATGACGGTGCCTTGCACTGCCACAGTCGTTCCTTTGAGCTCACTCTTGACCGAGCCCTCGAGCGCCATCTGAAGCCCTTTGAAGCTCCCGTTGCCGGCCGATGCTTCGAGGGCCAGATCGGAGGTGGTTTTGATGCTGCCCTTGCCCGTCGCTTCGAGGGCCAGGTCCGACTGGGTCTTGATATTGCCTTTGGCCTGCGACTCCAGCGACAGGTCCCCAGTACTCTTGAGCACCAGTTTTCCGCCAGCTTCGATCGTCA
>JASFOV010000508.1:0-3830 GCA_050116355.1 Anaerolineae bacterium | reverse complement strand
TCGCGCACCTTCGATCCAGGTGACCTGGACATAGATGGCTATTTTCCTAGCACTGCCGCAGCGGGTGAGACGTACACCGCCTATCTACTAGTTCTCAACCAAGACAACCGGAGCTACGCCGTCCAGCCGACTGATACCATCCACGCCGAGGTTGAGTGGCAAGCGTCTGGCGTGCGACTCGCCGGGCGCATTTCAGCCGACATGCCCTTGGTCACATCTCCGGACGGCGGGGCATCGGTGGTGCCCTTGCTCCTGAACGCCCCAGCCAGCGCGGGTCCGTACACCTTATCCCTGAATGGCGCAAGCGGCCCGCTCGGGGCTTGGTCCATCGCGGCCCCCATCGAGGTCGGGCAGCAGGAGGCCGCCACTAGTTTCCCTGTGCCGGTCCGGCTGGAGGCGTGGTCCGTGCCGGATACGGCCCGGGCCGGGGATACATTGGTCGTGGACCTGACCTGGCGAGCGCTGGGCAAGATCGACGCCTACTACAGTACCTATGTCAAACTGTTGGATAAGGACAGCCAAGCCGTCGCCGGCTGGGATGGGCAGCCGCGCGATGGCCAGGCGCCAACCCTACTCTGGGTGCCGGGCCAAACCATCGACGACACCATCGTCCTCGACATGCCCGTGGACCTGCCGCCCGGCGACTATACAGTCGAGGCGGGCATGTATCGTGCCGGGGATCTGGCCCGCTGCCTGACTCTGGATGCCGGTGGCGCACCGCTCGAACGCCTGATCCTCGGCGCCGTGCACATCGAACCATGAACGGACTGGTAGTGACCGGCGCAGTCCCATACGGTTGGGCGACGGCGCGCCCCAAGATAGCGCGCCACGTAGGGACCATCTGATGGCAGAGAACACGGACCAACAACCAGATCGCTCCGGCTGGCTGGCCTGGCTCCCCTGGGCGATCGCCCTAGCCGGGCTGCTCTATCTGGCCGGGCTCACCGCCTGGTTGGGATTCAACGGTCTCCTGTTCCCCTACCAACTCGACTATGGCGAGGGTGTGATGCTGCACTTTGTCGACCGGTGGACCCAAGGGCAGCCGATCTACATCCCCATCGCCGAGTATCCCTTTGCCACATCCAACTACGCCCCGCTGACCCTGCTTTTGGCGCTAGCCCTGACGCCCCTACTGGGTATTCACTACGCGGCGGGCCGGATATGGACGCTGCTGGCCGTTGTGGCAACCACCGGACTGATTGGCGTCTGGGTGCGTCGCGAGGGAGGGCGCTGGCTACCGGCAGCAGCGGCTGCGCTGCTCTTTGCCGGCTCGCCCTACATCTACCATTGGGCGCCGCTTTTCCGCGTCGACCTCGTTGGCCTGGCCTTGACCCTGGGCGGGTTGTACGCCGTCCGCGCCCTCCCTATGGCCGGACAGAAGGGCGACTCGCGCTGGCTTTGGGTAGCGGTAGTCCTGTTCGTGGCCGCCCTATACGCCAAACAATCCTTCTTCTTTGCTCCCCTGGCCGCCGTGCTGTACCTCTTGCTCATCCGAGAACGGCGCCAGGCCATCAAGCTGCTGCTCGGCACCGGTCTCGTCGGCGGGGGGCTATTCCTCGCCGCCAATCTATTCACCGGATGGGGGTTCTGGGAGGGATTGGTTGCCAGCAACGTGAACCCCTTCCTCTGGCCTGAATTCGGCCAGCAGATCGTGGATTTTGCTGCGACCTTTGCCCCGCTGGGCCTGCTGGCCGCCTTCTACCTCTTTGACAAGTTCGTGCTGGAGCGACGTCGTGCTCGCGCCGTGACCCTCAGCCCGCTGGATCTCTACCTGCCCCTGGCTCTGCTGAGCATCGCCCTGGCCGGTAAAGCGGGCGCTTGGGAGAACTACTTCTTTGAGGCCCTGGCCGCCCTATCCCTGTGTGCGGGGCTGGGCTTGGCGCGGTTGGCCCGCTACGGCCCGTGGTCCTACCGTCTGCTGGCCCCGGTGCTGGTGCTGGCCCAGGTGGCCCTGATGTGGCATACGCCCCAGGTCGCCCACCGCTACCTGCAACTGACCCGCCAATCCAACCAGGAGATCGCTCCCCTGCTGGACCGCCTGCCTGACGCCATCATCTCCGAGGACATGGGCTTGTTGGTGACCAACGGCAAGACCATGGACTACTATTCCTTCCAATATAGCCAGCTGGCCCGGGCTGGGCGCTGGGACCAGACCTGGGAACTGGACCAATTGCGCAACCAGCGTCTGGCCGCCGTGATACTGGAAACGGGCACCCGTCTGGATGTAGATCGCTACCAGCGATTCACACGCCAATTCCTATCGGAGCTCGATCGCAACTACGGCCGCGCCGCCACAGTGGGCAAGTACGAGCTCTACGAACCCGATCCCCTGTCTCATGAACGGCGCATCGAATTTGGCGACCAGCTGGCCCTCCTTGGCTGGAACCTGGACGCGCCGCTCGCTCCCAGGTCGGGAGACACGCTCAACCTGACAGTCGTATGGCAGGCCCAACGCCCGCTGGACACCGGCTACACCGCCTTCGCCCACCTGGTGGACGAGGGAGGACAGGGTTGGGCGGGCGATGACCATGCGCCCTACGACGGCCTGTATCCCACCTCTGTGTGGGGCGAGGGGGAGATGGTGCGCGACACCTTCAGCCTTACCATCCCGACCGGTGCGCCGCCCGGACTGTATACCCTCCAGGTGGGCTGGTACCACCCCCAAACACAAGAACGCTTGCCCGTAGACGACACAGACAGTGCGCCGGTGGCGGTGCTGCCCGTTGGCTGGCAGCCCACCCGCCAGCTGGACTTGCGCCCGGTAGGGGAAGCGTTCGGCGATCTCATCCGTCTCGAGGGCTACACCTTGACGACCACACCCAACACCATCGACATCATCCTGCGCTGGGCCGCCACAGGCTATCCGGACGCCGACTATTCGATCTTTGTCCACCTGGTCCCGGCTCAGGACCCTGCCCAGGTCCTGGCCCAAGGGGATGCCCCGCCCCTCGATGGGCGCTGGCCCACCTCGCTGTGGGGGCCGGGGGTGCAACTGGACGATGCGCACACCATCCCGCTCCCTGCCGGTCTCGTCCCCGGCACCTATCAACTATGGGTTGGCCTGTACGACCCCGAGACCGGCACCCGCCTCCCGCTAGCCAGTGGCGCAGATGCGTTCCAGCTAGCCCAGATCGAACTGCCCTAGCACACCTGGGCCACTGCTTCAACGGGGTCTGATAGAGAAGCCGCACCCCGAGGATATATCTTTGTTGACAACCCCCTACCTTGCTGGTACAATTTCGGCACACTATGGATCGTCTTCTGGTCTGGCAACGACCCGAGCCTACGGCAACGCCAGGAGTTGACACCACGAGGAGGCACGCATGAGCGCGAGCGAGTCGAAGGAAACCCAATTCTATAGCAAGCTGCGCAGGACCGTCAAGATCTGGGCGGGCGGCGAAAAGGGCCGGGCAAGCCAATACACCGACTTTATCCTGGCTGGGCCTGATCTTTTCATACTATTGACCCGCCTTTCGCAGGACAGTCGGGTGAGCCGCACTGACAGGACCAAGCTAGCCGGCGCGGCGGCCTATTTCATCAACCCCCTCGACCTGATCCCGGAACTGATCCTCGGACCGCCCGGCCTGGTGGACGACATTGCCCTCTCCGCCTATGTCCTCCACGATGTGCTCGAGAACACCGATCCGGCCATCGTCCGCGATCATTGGGAGGGGGATGTCGAGATCCTGGAGTTGATCCGACGTATCTTGGCCGTCGCCGACACGATGGTCGGCGGCCCCATCTGGCGGCGGCTGATCAACACCGCACAGAGCTTCGCGCCCAGATCCTAACCCCCGGACACACCGCCCGCAGCCCGGGGTGCCTGACGC
>JASFOV010000507.1:0-3846 GCA_050116355.1 Anaerolineae bacterium | reverse complement strand
GCATCTATAGTGCGAAACTATGAACAGCCGACCGACCCAACGTAGAACCGCTGTGCAGAGAGGCGGACAGGGCAGGCTTGTCCTGGCCCTGTTTCTCCTGATCCTCTTGCTGGCCTTTGTCCTTCGACTCTATGGCTTGGATGCCCAGAGCTTGTGGAATGATGAGGGCAGCAGCGTGGCCCTGGCCCAGCGCGATCTGGGTACGATTGCCCGTGATGCAGCCCAAGACATTCATCCCCCACTCTACTATTGGCTGTTGAGTGGCTGGGTGCGGCTTTTTGGCACCAGTGAAGTTGCAGTCCGGTCGCTCTCGGCCTTTCTGGGCGTGGGCTTGGTCGCTCTTACCTTTGTCCTGGGCCGGTTGCTGGCCGGGCGCTGGGCGGGCCTGGTCGCCGCGCTGCTGGCCGCCATCCATCCCTTCCAGGTGTATTATTCCCAGGAAGCGCGTATGTATGCGCTGCTGGCGGTCTTGAGCGCCCTGACCTTCTATGCGGCTTTGGCCTGGGCTGCCGCCGATGTGGGGCGGACCACCCGGGTGTGGGCCGCCCTCTACGTGCTGGCCGCCGCAGCGGGCTTGTACACGCACTATGCCTTCCCCATGGTCCTGGTGGCCGTGAACCTGGTCCTCTTGGTGTTCATCGCCGGGCAATGGGTTGCGGACCGGCGGCCAGGGTTGGTGCAAGAGGCAGGCCCGGCTCAACCGTGGCTGGCTTGGCTGTGGCGCTGGGTGGTCCTCCAGGTGGTGGTGGTCCTTCTCTTTCTGCCCTGGTTGCCGGCGGCGTACCGGCAGCTCACGACCTGGCCCCAGGTGGCGGCGAGCGTGAATCTCAACGCGGCGCTGGTCGAGATCAGCCAGCTCTTCGCCGTGGGGCCGGCTGCGCCGCCCTGGCTGGCAGCACTGGTCGCCCTCGTGGTGCTGTTGGTGGTCGTGTACCCGCCGGGCAAGAAGGGCCGTCTACCAGTGCTGGTGATCTATCTGGCGCCAGTCCTGTGGCTGATCGTGCCCGTTGTCCTGATTCTGGCCTTGGGCTTGTACAAAGAGGCCTATCTCAAGTTTTTGCTGGTGGCCAGCCCGGCCTTCTGCTTGTTAGCGGGCCGCTTTGTGGCGGCTCCCTTGCGCCGCGGACGGAGAGCGGTTGTCTTGGCCCAGTCGGTGCTGGCCGTGTTCGTGGCCGTGTTCCTGGCTGGGGCATCGGTGTACGGGCTGGTGCACTACTATACCGATCCGGCCTATGCCCGCGACGACTATCGGGGCATTGCGCGCTATATAGAAGCGGTCGGCCGGCCCGGAGATGTGGTGGTGCTCAACGCCCCGGGCCAGCAAGAGGTGTTTGGCTACTACTACGATGGCCCGCTGCCGGTGCATCCGCTGCCGGAGGACCGGCCCCTGGATCCAGCCGCCACCGAAGCGGCCCTGGAGGCCCTCGCCCAGCCGGCCGGGCGTGTCTATGCCGTACTGTGGGCCACAGACGAGAGCGATCCTGATCGCGTGATTGAGGGCTGGCTGGATACGCACACCTACAAGGCGCTGGACTCGTGGTTTGGCAACGTGCGTTTGGTAGTGTACGCCGTGCCGCAACAGGCGCCCGACAGCCCCGACCGTGACCTGGATGTACGGCTACGGCACCAGGCGAGCGGCGACGAGATCAGGCTGGTGGGCTATAGCCTGCTTGAGGAGAGATTGGCTGCGGGCGATATAGCGCCACTTACCCTGTTCTGGCAGGTTGACCAGACGCCAAGCCAGCGCTACAAGGTCTTTGTCCATTTACTGGACCCGGGGAATCACATCGTCGGCCAGCGCGATGCGGAGCCCGGTGGGGGCGCGCGCTTGACCACCCTCTGGTCGCCGGGCGAGACGATCGTCGATAACTATGGGCTGCCCATCCACCCCGGCACACCGCCGGGCGTCTACCGCATCGAAGTCGGCCTCTACGATCCGGCGACCGGAGAGCGCCTCACACAGCCGGACGGAGCAGGTCAGGTCTGGCTGGAGCCGCTGGTGGTGGAGCGTCCCGACGCCCCGGCACCTATCGCGGCGCTGGGGATACAGCATCCAGCCGGCGTCCAGTTTGGCGAATTGTCCCTCTTGGGGTATGATGCGTATCGCTTGGGGTTCGAGCACCAGCCAGATGCGCCTGTGCGCCCTGGGGATGTCCTACATCTCGCGCTGTACTGGCGTGCGGAGGCCCAGCCTGTGGGCCGCTGGCGCACTTCCATCGCCCTCGTGGATAGCGATGATCAGGCGTGGGGGCGCTTCGAGGCGGAACCGACACCAGGGTATCCAACGGACCAGTGGCAGGCCGGCGATGTGTGGCGGGGACAGTTCAATTTGCCGGTTCCGGACGATCTGCCACCGGGCCGGTACTGGCTGCAGATCCAACCTGTGTCGCCTAGGGGTGCTCCATCCGATGCATACCGGGCTGGGCCATTGAGCATTGGGCAATAGGACAGGGCACAACCTTCAATCGCTACAACTACTGTACGTTACCAGTTTTTCGTCCAGTTTACAATGACCACTTGATGGCCGGTGCCATAGGGTTTGCAGTCGTTGGTGTCGAACTGGATGGTGAGGACAGCCGACGACTCCGCCGGTTGGCCGTGGATGTCGAGCACCTGCATGGTGCACGTCCAATCCTGGGGGACCGACTGCCCAAACGAAAAGTCAAAGTGACCAGGCTCGTATTCACCCGGGTTGCCTGAGGGATGCGACTGCCACTTGTTGCCATAGCAGTCAACCTCGACCCGTACACCATCCACCGGATTGCCATCGCGGTCCTGGATGATGCTCAGCTTGGAAACCGCGGGTCCGGCGCAATTGGGGGCGACCATGGGATCCCAGACGAACTGACCGGTGAACTGGTAGGCGCTCCGGGCCGGGGTGGGTGTCGGCGGCGGGGGCGGCTTGGTGGCCGGGGGCCGGGCGGTGGCGGTCGGCGGGCTAGTCGGTGCGCGGGTCGGCTGGACGCCGGTGGTCGCCGTCGGTGCAGCGGCTGGTGAATCCTCCTCCGCTTGGGGGATCATCAGGTCCTGACCGGTGACGATGTGGCTCGGATCGTCCAGTCCATTGAGCTGCACAATAGACTGCATGCTGACCTGGTAGGTGGCCGCAATCTCGGACAGTGTTTCGCCGCTTTTGATGCGATGTGTGATCGAACTGGCGGACACACTGGCAGGTTCAGGAGTCGGGGTGGGCGGTTCGGGGGTCAAGGTGACCGGCAACGCGCTATCTTGGGCTTCCTGCGCCTCCGGGGTGGGTGTTGCCTCCAATTGGGTAGCTATAACGGCTGCCGGCGTGGGACTGGGCGGCAGAAGATCCACCGTCGCCGCTGGGGTATAGGTTGGCACAACGATCCAGGCCACGGGGTTGGCCAGGGTGGCTTGGAAGGTCGGTTGGGGCGTCCGGATGAGATTGGCTTGGGTCTGGCGCTGTTTGGCCATGATGTTGAATGCAGTGCTGAAGATGATATAGTTCAGCAAGACCATGATGATCAGGATGCTCCAATGCCGCCATTTCATAGCCGTGTCCTTTATCCGGAACCTATCGCCTGCCGGGACATATATTGGTCAAACAGAGGCCAGATCTCAATTGTTGAGCAATTATACCATGGTCTGGCCTGTTATGCAAGCACAAGTAATATAGACCTCACCGGAAGGAGTAGAAGGTGAAAGTATCGGTAATTGCTACAGTACTGAATGAGAGGGATGCCATCGAGCGACTCCTGCAGTCGTTTGAGACGCAGACCCGCCGGCCGGATGAAGTAGTGATTGCCGACGGCGGTTCGACCGACGGTACCTTGGCAGTGCTGAGCGCTTGGTCCGCCGCGGGCTGGTTGTCGCTGCGCATCA
>JASFOV010000506.1:0-3855 GCA_050116355.1 Anaerolineae bacterium | reverse complement strand
GGGCAACACGCTGATGTTCGCCCACGGTTTTAACATCCGCTACTACCAGATCGTACCGCCCAAGAATGTGGATGTGAGCATGGTCGCGCCCAAATCGCCCGGACACCGGGTGCGTGAGTTGTTCCAGGAGGGGAGAGGTACCCCGGGCTTGCTGGCAGTGTATCAGGATGCCAGCGGACAAGCCAAGGAGATGGCCTTGGCCTATGCCAAGGGAATCGGCTGCACCCGGGCCGGCGTGATCGAGACGACCTTTGCCGAAGAGACCGAAACGGATCTCTTTGGAGAGCAAGCGGTTCTCTGCGGTGGTGTTACTGAGTTGATCAAGGCTGGTTTTGAAACCTTGACCGAGGCCGGCTACCAGCCGGAAATCGCCTACTTTGAGTGTCTGCACGAGCTCAAGTTGATCGTGGATCTGATCCAGCAAGGCGGCCTGAGCTATATGCGCTACTCGGTAAGTGATACCGCCGAGCATGGCGACTATTCGGCCGGACGGCGCGTCATCACCGAGGAGACACGCGAGGAGATGCGACGCATGCTCCAAGAGGTCCAGGATGGCAGCTATGCCCGTTCCTGGATCTTGGAGAACCAAGCCGGGCGGCCGTTCTTCAATACGATGCGCAAGCGCGAACAGAACCACCCCATTGAGCAGGTCGGGCGGGAGCTGCGGGCCATGATGTCCTGGTTGGATGCCAAAGACGTGCGAGATTGGTAGAGACAAGAAAGTGAGGTAGAAATGGCCGTCCTGCTCTATGACACAACCCTCCGCGATGGGACCCAGCGCGAAGGTATCTCCCTGTCTTCCGACGACAAACTCAAGATCGCCCGGCAACTCGACAAGTTGGGCATCGCTTACATTGAGGGAGGCTGGCCTGGATCCAATCCCAAAGATATGGTATTCTTTAAGCGTGCGGGGGAGCTGCGTCTGGAGCAGGCGGTCATCACAGCGTTCGGGAGCACCCGGCGTGCTGGCGCCTCTGTAGAGGACGATGCCAACATCCAAGCCCTGCTCGATGCCGGAACACCAGCCGTGGCCGTATTCGGCAAAAGCTGGGATCTGCACGTGCATCATGTGCTCAATACCACGTTGGAAGAGAACCTGCGCATGATCGCCGACAGTGTGCGCTATCTAAAAGCACAGGGGCGCGAAGTGATCTATGACGCGGAACACTTTTTCGATGGGTACCAGGCCAATCCCCAGTATGCGTTGCAGACGCTGGCCGCTGCAGTCGATGCGGGTGCCGACGTCCTAGTGTTATGCGATACCAACGGCGGCATGTTGCCCTCGACGCTTACCAGTATCATCGCCGAGGTCCAAGCGGCGACGCGCACGCCGCTGGGGATACACGCTCATGACGATAGTGGGCTCGGTGTGGCCAATACGCTGGCAGCCGTTGAGATGGGATTCCAACACGTGCAAGGCACGATCAATGGCTATGGTGAGCGGTGCGGCAATGCCAACCTGTGCTCCATTATCCCGGCGCTCAAGCTCAAGATGGGCATCGATTGTGTGAGCGATGGGCAACTGCATATGCTGACCGAGACAGCACGCTATGTGAGTGAGTTGGCTAACCTTCAGCTAGATCCACACCTGCCATACGTAGGCTACAGTGCATTTGCTCACAAGGGGGGGATGCACGTCAATGCCTTGATCAAGTGTGAGGAAAGCTACCAGCATGTGGAGCCGGATGTCATCGGCAATCGCAAGCGTGTGGTCGTCTCCGAGCTTTCGGGCAAGAGCAATATCACCTACAAGGCGGAGGAATTCGGCCTCGCTCTGCCGGGTGGCACTGAACAAACCCGTACGATCCTAGCCCGTATCAAGGAACTGGAAAACAAGGGGTTCCAGTTTGAGGGCGCCGAGGGTTCGGTCGAATTGCTAATCCACCGGGCGCAGCCCGACTATGAGCCGCCGTTTGAGTTGATGGACTTCCATGTACTGGTGCGCGGCAATCACCATCCGGGCAATGGGGATCACGCCAATGGCAGCATGGCGGCCGAAGCGACGGTCAAGGTGCGGGTCGGCGACCAGGTGTACCACACAGCCGCCGACGGCAACGGGCCGGTGAATGCCCTAAATGCGGCGGTGCGTAAGGCTCTGCTCCCAGCCTATCCGCGTCTGGCTGAGGTTCACCTCACGGACTATAAGGTCCGTATTCTGGACGGCGAAGCGGGAACCGCGGCTCAAACCCGGGTCCTGATCGACTCGTCCAATGGCCACCACACGTGGAGCACTGTAGGCAGTTCAACGAACATCATCGAGGCCAGCTGGCAGGCCCTGGCCGACAGCTTGGAATATGCATTGATGGAAGACGGGTCCTGAGAGGGAAGCGGGCTCGGTACGGGTTGTGGCTAGCCCATCCCGTACCCCTTGATCGAGGTGTACATGGTGCGAGGAGGGAGTAAGGTGGAACAGGTCAAGATTTTTGATGCGACGCTGTATGGAGGTGGTCAATCCCCGGGGGTGGGTCTCAATCTGGAGGAAAAGCTCGAGATTGCCCGGATGCTGGAGCAGTTGGGCGTCGACGCCATCCAGGCTGGATTCCCCATCTCCTCGCCGCGCCAATTTCAGGCGGTACAACGGCTGGCGAGCGTGATGCGCGAGTGCGTCGTCTGCGCGCTCGCCCGTGCCCGTGAAGAGGACATTGACGTCGCCTTGGCCGCTGTCAAGGGGGCGGCCAGGCCCCGCGTCCAGATCGGCCTGGGCGTGTCCGATTCGTACGTCGTGGGCAAACTTAGAACGACGCGTCAGGCAGCGCTCGATATGGGGGTCGAAGCGGTTCGCTACGCCCGCCGCTACATGGACGATGTGCAATACTATGCCGCAGATGCCTGCCGGGCCGACGTGGGCTATTTGTACGAGGTGCTGGCGGCTGTCATTGCGGCGGGCGCCACCACCGTGAATATTGCCGATGCCATCGGGTTCTATACTCCCTCGGAGTGGGGGGCCCTGATCCGCGGCATTCGCGAAAACGTGCCCAATATCGATCAGGTCGTTCTCTCTGTGCATTGCCATAACGATCTGGGTATGGCGACGGCCAATGCGTTGGAGGCGCTGGTCAATGGCGCGCGGCAAGTGGAGTGCGCTGTCAATGGCCTCGGTGAGCGAACCGGTACCACGCGCTTGGAAGAGATTGCCATGATCCTGAAGTCACGGAGTGATGCATTGGGCCTGGATACGGAACTGAACACTCGGTTGCTCTACCCAACCAGCCAGTTGGTCAGTCACTTGACAGGCCTATCGATCCAGCCCAACAAAGCCATCATCGGCGACAAAGCCTTTGCCTATACCTCGGGGATGTACCAGAATGGCACGCTACGCGGCCGGACAGAGGCCGAGATCATCGATCCGGCCGCCATTGGCACCCTGCAGACCAAGGACAGCGCCCTGCTGCTCACGGGGCGCGAGGGACTGCGCCGCCAGTTGAGGGAGATGGGGTTTGACCTGGATGAGACCGAGTTCGCGCGGATCTATGACCGCTTCCGCGCCCTGGCCAAGAAAAAGCCCGACCTTGAACTCCGCGACCTGGAAGCTGTGGTCAGTGGCGAGACGACAGTCTTTATGGAAGAGACGTACCAGTTGGAAGAGGTTCAGATCACGTGCGGCACCAATTCCCTACCTGTCGCCGCCGTCCATCTGCGAGGCCCTGGTGATGGATCTCGATGGGCCACCAGCTTTGGCAATGGACCGGTCGACGCCACCTTCAAGGCCATCGACAGCCTTGTTCAGGCACCCAATGAGTTGCTCGAGTACTCGGTGCAGGCCATGACCGAAGGCGTTGACGCCTTGGGCAAGGTATCGGTTCGCATCCAAGGTGAGGTCCAGATTGGCGAGACCGTACGCAAGCGGGCATTTCT
>JASFOV010000505.1:0-3878 GCA_050116355.1 Anaerolineae bacterium | reverse complement strand
C
The DNA here is from genome assembly GCA_050116355.1 of Anaerolineae bacterium. Taxonomy (GTDB): domain Bacteria; phylum Chloroflexota; class Anaerolineae; order JAAYZQ01; family JAAYZQ01; genus JASFOV01. The sequence goes on along the minus strand of JASFOV010000505.1, from coordinate 3,877 downwards.
CGGGGCCGGCTCTTCCTCAGGGATGTCGGTGATGAGCGCTTCCGTGGTCAGGATCATGGCCCCAATGCTGGCCGCGTTCTCCACCGCACTGCGCGTCACCTTCACCGGGTCGATGATGCCCCGCTCGACCATGTCCACATACTCGTCGCGCAGTACATCAAAGCCCACGTTCTGGCCCTTCTGCTCTTTCTGCTGCCGCCGTACATTCTCCACGATGACCGCCCCGTCCATCCCGGCGTTCACCGCCAGCTGCCGCATCGGCTCTTCCAACGCCCGCCGCACAATCTTCACGCCCGTCTGCTCGTCGGCGAACTCCATCTGGATGCTGGCCAGCGCTTCGACAGCATTGATCAACGCCACACCGCCGCCGGGCACGATCCCCTCTTCGACCGCCGCCCGCGTCGCGCTCAGCGCGTCCTCCACCCGGTGCTTCTTCTCCTTCAACTCCACCTCGGTGCCCGCGCCCACGCGAATGATGGCCACACCACCACTCAGCTTGGCCAGCCGCTCCTGCAGCTTCTCTTTGTCATAGTCCGATGTACTCACCTCGATCTCGGCCTTGACCTGGTTGATGCGCGCCAGGATGTTCTGGCTGATCGCCTCATCCTCCAAACCGACGATCGTCGTGTCTTCCTTCGTCGAGATGACCTTCACCGCCTTGCCCAGGTCCGCAATCTGCGTCGTATCCAGCTTGCGCCCCATCTCCTCGGTGATCACCTGCCCGCCGGTCAGCACCGCGATGTCCTGCAACATCGCCTTGCGCCGGTCACCAAAGCCGGGCGCCTTGATGGCCAACACGTTGAACACGCCGCGCAGCTTGTTCAGCACCAGCGTCGCCAGCGCTTCACCGTCCACGTCCTCGGCTATGATCACCAGGTTCTTGCGCCCCATCTGCACCATCTTCTCCAGGATGGGGATAATGTCCTGCGCCGAGCTGATCTTCTTGTCGTGGATCAGCAGCAGCGGCTCATCCAGCACCGCCTCCATCCGCTCCGGATCGGTGACGAAATAGGGCGACAGGTAGCCGCGGTCGAACTGCATACCCTCCACGTACTCGGTCTCGAAGGCCAGGCCCTTGCTCTCCTCGACGGTGATCACCCCGTCCTTGCCCACCTTCTCCATCACCTCGGCGATCAGCGTTCCAATCTCTTTGTCGTTGGCCGAAATGGCCGCCACGTTGGCGATCTCGTCCTTGGTGTCAATGTCCGTCGACTGCTCGCGCAGCGCCTCGACCACCGCTTCCGCCGCCCGGGCGATGCCGTTCTTGATCAGCATCGGGTTGGCGCCGGCCGCCACGTTCTTCAGGCCCTCGTTCACAATCATCTGCGCCAGCACTGTGGCCGTCGTCGTGCCGTCACCGGCCACGTCGTTGGTCTTGGTTGCCGCTTCCTTCAACAGCTGGGCGCCCATATTCTCAAACGGCTCTTCCATCTCGATCTCTTTGGCCACCGTCACCCCGTCGTGGGTGATGGTCGGTGCGCCCCACTTCTTGTCCAGGGCCACGTTGCGCCCCTTGGGCCCCAACGTCACCTTCACCGCGTTGGCCAATGCATCCACGCCGACCTTCAACTTGCGGCGTGCGTTCTCAGAAAATACCAGTTGCTTTGCCATCTCTTACTCCTTTTGGTTCCTAGTCTGTGGGTTGTGTGTCCGGCTATTCCAGGATCGCCAGTATGTCGCTTTCCTTGAGGATCAGGTACTTGGTGTCCTCCAGCTTGATCTCGGTGCCGGCGTACTTGGCGTACAGCACCCGGTCGCCCTCGGCGACGTCCATCTCGATGCGGTCCCCGTCGTCGTCCTTGCGACCTGGCCCGACCGCGACCACTTTGCCCTCCTGGGGCTTCTCCTTGGCCGTTTCCGGCACAAAGATGCCGCTGGCCGTTACTTCTTCTCCCTCGATAGGCTCGACCACCAAACGGTCGGCCAATGGTTTGAGCTTGCGTGCCATGTTCACTTCCTCCCTATCAGATGAATGATTGTCGGTGCACAGCTAACGCGTTAGCACTCAAATATCAAGAGTGCTAACGCGTGTATGAGTATACCCTAGATTGGTGCTTTGTGCAAATTCTGTCCAAGGTGTGACATTGCATACAATTCGCTGTGCATGATTCTGTCGCCTACCCTTATTCATACCACATTTCTGTTAGAGAAGTATAAGATAGATGTTAGAATTTCATTAACATTCCGGTCGCTGGAAGCGGTTGGGTTGGCAAGCTTTTTCTATTGTGCTATACTGGAATCCGCTAGCAGCCAATCTCTGGTCGCGTTTGGGTCGGTATCTGGAGGTTCGGTGGAAGACGCTTGCCCTTCCCACAGAAGCTTGGGGAGGGTTCGTCCAAAGCTAGCCTTTGATGCGAAACTCGCAAAGCCGGGTCCGTAGGATCGACCGGAGGGCGGTTTGCATCAGGAAAAACATCACGAGAAAGCGGAACCGCTCTATGTCTGGAGAGACCGTTCTAATTATAGACGACAGCACCGAGCTTAGGACGACATTGGAAGCTGTGTTGCTCTTCGGTGGTTATAGATCCAGGAGTGTCGCTACCGGCCAAGAAGGGATCGAATCCGTAGCCGAAGAACGCCCCGATCTGATTCTGATCGATCTCGAGCTCCCCGATACAACCGGGCTCAAGGTGCTTGAGGAGTTTAACAAGCAGGGGCTCAACATCCCCACCATTATGATGACGGGCTATGGCTCCGAAGGAACGGCGGCCCGCGCCCTGCGCATGGGGGTACGCGATTATCTGGTCAAGCCCTTCACCACAGACGAGGTCCTGTCCAGCATCGATCGCGCCTTGGAAGAGAGTCGCTTGCGTGCGGAGAACCAAGCATGGACAGCGCGCTGGGCAGCGTTCGGCGATGGTCTTCGCTTGCTGGCAGACTTGGGGGCCCAGCTCTTTGCCGGTCAGCTGGGGGAGGTGATTCTCCAGCGGGTCTTGGAGGTTGGGCAGGCGCTGACTGGTGCCGAGGTTGCGCTTCTGTTGTTGCTCGACTCGGACGGTCAACGGCTACGGGTCGCTGCGGCCGGTGGCCAACCCCCGGATCTAGCCAGCGAATGGCCGGCGCAGGACGGTGATCCCCGGCTGGTGCCGGTGTTGCAAGCGGGCCGGGCCACGCGTCTTCAAGCGAGCCCAGGCGCTGAAATTGTGCTGCAGACAGGGCGCCACGTCCGGGCCGTCCTGCAAGCGCCGGTCTTTCTCAGCGGCGCGGTGCAGGGCTTGGTGACTGTCGATCGGCGCGCGACCGGCGAGCCTTTTGACGAGCAAGATGAACAGGTCCTCCGTATTCTCGCCAACCATGTCTCGATGGCGTTGGAGAAGCTTGGCACCGATGACGCGGCCTGATACGGTCCTGCGACGGTACATCATACTCACATGGGGGGTACACTAGGCGCATGAAGGTCAAGTTCTGGGGCGTTCGGGGCTCGATCCCGGTGCCGGGTCCCGATACCGTGCGCACGGGGGGCAATACGGTCTGCGTCGAGATACGCACCGCCGACCGGGAAGTTGTGATCATTGACGCCGGTACTGGCATCCGCAAGCTGGGCCTCGATCTCCTGCGTCACGCCCCAGACCGGTTGGTGGCGGTCCTCTTGTTCAGCCATACCCACTGGGATCACATTCAGGGCCTGCCCTTTTTTGAGCCGGCCCGGACCAAGCACAACCGGTTGGTCATCCTTGGCGAGCAGCGGGTCGGCATGCGCTTGGAGCAGGTATTGGCCGGGCAGATGAATGATGCCTATCTGCCCTTCACCCTCGAGGATCTGTACGCTGACCTGCTGATCAAAGATGTGCACGATGGTGAGCAACTCGTGCTCGGGGACCGGACGACAGCCCTGGCCCGCCGTCTTCCGCACCCGGGTGGTGCTTTTGGCTATCGC
>JASFOV010000504.1:0-3886 GCA_050116355.1 Anaerolineae bacterium | reverse complement strand
GGCCTTTGGTCAGCTTCAATACTTTGCGATGTCGTCGTCGGGTCCGGGGACCCCCTTTTACTCTAGGCACGTTACTACTCCTCTACTGCTTATCCCCAAAAGTTGTCTTGGCGGCTAGCGGTTTTTACTCTTGCTGAGGTACGGCGCCAGTTTCTGGACGCGTTTCTGTGAGGCCTTGTCCTTGACTTCGTGCATTTCATCGAACATGCGTCGTACACGCTTGCTTTTCTTGCGGCGCAGGTGGCTCTTGCCGATCTTGGTCCGCATGAGCTTGCCTGTGCCAGTGTACTTGAACCGCTTGGACGCGGCCTTATAGGTCTTGATCTTTGGCATTGTTTCCTCCCCACAAAACAGTTGCCCCCATCCGACTTGGGGCAACCGCAAAAAGAGTCTTGACTGTGACTTTGCAGAGCGATCGGCGACGGCTAACGGCTACACGTTGGAAACGGGTATCTGCCTACCTCACTTGCCCGAATCAGGGGCCAGGATCATGAGCATGGTGCGTCCTTCAAATCCAGGCCGTTGCTCTACGACGCTTACATCAGCCAGTTCATTGGCAAAGCGATCCAACTGCCGTCTGGCGACGTCCAGGTGCGTGATCTCGCGACCGCGGAACCGAATTCGCACCTTGACCTTTGCACCAGACTCGAGAAAGTCCCTCGCCTGACGCATTTTGAAGCCAACGTCGTGCTCCCCAGTCTTGGGTCGCAAGCGAATCTCTTTGACTTCGATTTCCTTCCTGGCTTTTCGTGCCTCCCGTTCACGCTTGGCCTTTTCGTACTGGTACTTGCCAAAGTCCATTAGCTTGGCGACCGGCGGCTCGGCGTTGGGGGCGACTTCTACTAGATCCAGGGAGCGCTCCTCGGCGAGCCGGAGCGCTTCGCGCCGGGGCAGAATCCCAAGCTGCTTGCCATCGGAGTCGATGACGCGTAGCTGGGGGGCCCGGATGCCCTCATTTGTTCGTGTAGTTTGCCTGCTAATCTCTGCTCCTCCTCGGTATTTGCGGATACTGCTGTGACACCCAAGCCGCCCAGGCCAGGGACGGCGGTGGACGTAGGGGCATCCACGTATCCATCAGAAACTAGGCACCGGGGCGAAACAACCTCGTTCCGCCTGCTCGGTTTCTGCGGGCATTATACCTCAAAAGCCGGGGGCGGTCAAGTAGGGATACGGATGTGAAGAATCGATGCTGTCCGGGAGAGGAAGCAGTGGCCGGGCTCCGGCAAGCGCCGGAGCCCGGCGTGGCTAGGCTCATAGATCTCGCTTCTCTTTGACGGCGGCCTGGGCCAGCGCCACAAAATCGGCGATGGGGATGCCGCCCAAGTCCTCACCGCTTCGCAAACGGACGGAGACACGTTCGTTCTCGATCTCCCGGTCGCCGATGATGAGCATGTAGGGCACCTTCTGCAGTTGGGCATCGCGGATCTTGGCCTGCATCCGATTGCTGGAGTCGTCGACCTCGACGCGCAGGGCGGCGGCCCGAAGCTGGGCAGCCACCTCGTGGGCATAGTCGTTGTGCCGGTCGGCGATGGGGATCAGGGCGGCTTGGACGGGCGCCAGCCAGACCGGGAATGCCCCGCCATAGTGTTCGATGAGTATGCCAAAGAACCGTTCGATGGAGCCGAGCAGGGCCCGGTGAACCATGTAGGGCCGGTGCTCCAGACCATCCGGGCCGATGTACTTGAGATCGAAACGCTCCGGTTCGTTGAAGTCGAACTGGATCGTCGTCGTTTGCCATTCACGCCCCAAGGCATCGCGGAGCTTTAGATCGATCTTGGGGCCATAGAAGGCGCCGCCTCCTTCGTCGATCTGGTACGGCACACCTTCTACGGCGATGGCCCGTTTGAGGGCCTCGATCGCCTGGTCCCAGCGCTCTGGCTCACCGACCGCTTCTTCCGGCCGCGTGGCCAGGTAGGCTTTGAATTCGGAGAACCCAAAGGCCTCAAGCATGCGCAACGAGAAGCGCAGTACCTCCACGATCTCGGCCTCGATCTGATCGGGCATGCAATAGATGTGCGCATCATCCTGCGTAAAGCCGCGGACACGCATCAGGCCGTGGAGCACGCCGCTCCGCTCGTAGCGGTACACTGTGCCCAACTCCGCCCAGCGCATGGGCAACTCGCGGTAGCTGCGGCGCTTGCTCTGGTAAATCTTGATGTGGAAGGGGCAATTCATGGGCTTGACATAGTAGTCCTGGCCATCGATGTCCATGGGTGAGTACATGCTCTCGTTGTAGAAGCCCAGGTGCCCGCTCGTCTCCCACAGCCTGGCGCGACCGATGTGGGGCGAGTAGACCAACTCGTACCCGCCCTCAAAGTGTTTCTGACGCCAAAAGTCCTCGATGATGGCGCGGATGCGCGCCCCTTTGGGGTGCCAGTAGACCAGGCCGGCGCCCGCATCCTCGTGGAAACTGAATAGATCCAGCTCTTTGCCCAGGCGACGGTGGTCGCGTTTCTCGATCTCCTCCAGCCAGGCCAGGTGTTTCTTCAGCTCCTTTTTCGATGGCCACACCGTGCCATAGATGCGCTGCAGCATCGGTTGATTTTCATCCCCGCGCCAGTAGGCGCCCGCCACGTTCAGCAGTTTGAAGGCGTTCCACGGGATCTGGCCCGTGTTGTCCAGGTGGGGCCCGGCGCAGAGATCCGTGAAATCGGCGTGCGAGTAGATGGAGAGACTGCTCACCGGTTCGCTGCCCGCTTCGCCGTGTTCATCCTCCTCCCCGGAAGCCAGTTTCTCGATCTGGTCGATCTTGTACGGTTGGTCAGCGAACATCTCTTTCGCCTCTTCAACACTGACGTCTTTGTGTTCAAAAGGGATCTTGGCCTTGATGCTGGCTTTCATGCGGGCCTCGATCTGCTCTAGATCCTCGGGCGTCAGCGGCCGTGGCAGGTCAAAGTCATAGTAGAAGCCGTTCTCGATGGGCGGGCCAAAGGCCAGCTTTCCCTCAGGGAACATCTCGAGTACAGCTTCGGCCATCACGTGAGCCGTCGAGTGTCGCAATTTGTATATCCTATCATTGTGTTCGTCGTGTCCAGATGCCATTGTCATATCCTCCTTACACATTGGCAACAGGGCAGTAAAGTTGCCCGTTGCGGAGCCCGGTGCACTGCGTGTGCCTCGTGTCGGTTTCATCTTGGGTTACCAACTCTACCTCCCCCCTTTCGATCGTCCTTGGCCCGCCCAGTGTGCCCGTAGCCGCACTGTCCGGTGAGCGGGCACAGAAAACAAAAAGCCTCTCGCCCATGGGGCGAGAGACATCCTCACGCGGTTCCACCCAATTCAGCAGTGTGTTGGTCATTCACTGCTCTCTAGGGGCTTGATAACGGGCGCCACCCGGATCTCTATAGTCTAGGCACGGTTTGGCCTGTTTCCAGAGCCGGCTCGCAGGTGGTGTTCGCCAGGGCCCACGCCGGCAGAGCTTTCAGCCGATGACTCTGCCTCTCTAGGACGGGGTTGCCCGGGTACTCGTCCTGGTCCTCGCCTTTGTGTATTTGGTTCAGTGGGCGATACAAGACTTGAACTTGTGACCTCCACGATGTCAACGTGGCGCTCTAGCCATCTGAGCTAATCGCCCGCAGCCACCGTATTATACCACAGTTCAATAATTGTGCAAGTCGGTTTCTGGTAAAAACCAGGAGATCGTCAGTCTTTCAGTATCCGCTGGGCGTCGACGGTCGGGGATAAGGTTTCACTGTTGCCACCGAACAGTTGCTTGATCGCCCGGTCGACGAGATCGAAGATCTGGTTCTCCTTGAACCCGCCGGCCCACGCCAGGGGGAACATGATCCACGGACTGACGGTGGTCACATCGCCGCCGTTGCTGGCCTCAAAGGCGGTTGGCAGAAAGCCCAAGGTCAGCAGCAGTTGGAAGAACATGTAGACGGTC
>JASFOV010000503.1:0-3892 GCA_050116355.1 Anaerolineae bacterium | reverse complement strand
CCTGGCCCGGCAACTGGGCCGGTTGAACCAGCAGCGGCAGGATCTCACCGATCGCACCGTCGCCGCCGCCGAAGCCCAGGTCCAGGAGGATCCGGACGCCTATCTCCTCTTCGTAGGCGGTCCCAGCTTTCATCCGGGCATCGTCGGCTTGGCCGCCAGCCGGCTGACCGACGCGTACTACCGGCCCAGCGCTGTCCTAGAAATCGGTGAAAAGACCAGCCGTGCTTCGTGCCGCTCCATCCCCGAGTTCAACATCACCGCCGCCTTGGAGCAATGCAGCGATCTGCTAGTCCGCTTCGGTGGCCACGCCGCCGCTGCGGGGTTTACCGTGACCAATCACAACCTGGAGGCCCTCCGCCTCAAGCTACAGTCGATCGCGGCCCACCAGCTCTCGGACGTCGATCTGCGTCCCACGCTAGAGATCGACGCCCGAGTCCCCCTGGAGGAGATCGACTGGGACACGCGGGCCCTGCTCGACCAGTTGGAGCCCTGTGGGATGGACAATCCCCCGCCGGTCCTGCTTAGCCCGGACGTACAGGTGCGCAGCTGGCGGACCATCGGCAGCGCGGGCCAGCACCTGAAACTTGAACTGCGCGACGGGCACCACAGAAGCTGGGATGCCATATACTTCCGTCATGGCGACCTAGCCGCCCAGATACCCGACAGCGTAGACGTCGCCTATCTGCTCGACGTCAATGAGTGGAAAAATCAGAAACGATTGCAGCTCGTCGTCCAGGATCTGCGGGCTGCGACCTGATTTCTTTGCAACTATCTTGCTAGCACTATCCCCTCTCTGGGGACCCAACAGAAACGTGGAGGAGAACCATGGAAGAGAAACTTGAGGAACTCCGGACCCGCTTGGCCGAGATCAAAGACATCCAGTCGGCCGCGGCTGTGCTGGTGTGGGATCAAATGACCTATATGCCGCCGGGCGGTGCACCCGCCCGGGCACGACAGGGCGCCACCCTGGAGCGGCTAGCCCACGAAAAGTTCATCGCGCCCGAAATCGGCCGCCTACTAGACGATCTCCAGCCCTACGAGGAAAGCCAGCCCTACGACTCCGAAGATGCCAGCCTGCTCCGCATTACGCGCCGCGACTACCAACGAGCTATTCGGCTACCGCCCGACTTTACCGCCAAGGTACACAGCCACGCTGCAGCCTCGTACCAGGCCTGGGTCAAGGCTCGCCCGGCCAACGACTTTGCGGCCGTCCGTCCCTACCTAGAAAAGACTCTGGATCTGAGCCGCCAATACGCCAACTACTTCCCGGGCTACGAACACATCGCCGACCCGCTGATCGATCGCGCCGACTATGGCCTCAAAGCATCGACCCTGCGCCGGCTCTTTTTCGAGCTGCGCGAGCAGTTGGTGCCCATCGCTCAAGCTATCATCGCCCAACCGGTGGCCGATGACGCCTGCTTGCGCCAGCCGTTTCCAGAAGCGGATCAGTTGCGCTTTGGGCTAGAGGTCATTCGCGGGTTCGGCTACGACTTTGACCGGGGCCGACAGGACAAAACCGCCCATCCCTTCACCATCGACTTCTCCACGGGCGATGTGCGTATCACAACTCGGGTGCAGGAAGACTTTCTCGGCGAGGCCCTATTCAGTACCATGCACGAGGCGGGTCATGCCATGTACGAGCAAGGGGTCAGCGCCAACCTGGAGACGACCCCGCTGGCACAAGGGACCTCGGCCGGTGTCCACGAGAGCCAATCTCGCCTCTGGGAGAACCTGGTCGGTCGCAGCCAAGGATTTTGGAGTTTCTTCTATCCCCGGCTCCAAGCCATCTTTCCCGATCAACTGGGCGCAGTGTCGTTGGACACCTTCTACCGGGCCATCAACAAGGTCGAGCCCTCACTCATCCGTACCGATGCCGACGAAGTGACCTATAACCTGCATATCATGCTGCGCTTTGACCTAGAACTGGCCCTGCTGGAGGGTCGTCTAGCGATCAAGGATCTGCCCCAGGCCTGGAACGCGCGCATGGAGACCGATCTCGGCATTACCCCACCGGACGATCGCGACGGCGTGCTCCAGGACGTCCACTGGTACGATGGGATTATCGGCGGCGTATTCCAGGGCTATACCCTGGGCAATATCCTCAGCGCCCAATTCTACGAGGCCGCCCTGCGTTCCCACCCCGAGATCCCTGACCAGGTCGCCCAGGGCCGCTTCGACACCCTGCACACCTGGCTGCGGGACAACATCTATCAACACGGCCGCAAGTTCACTGCTGACGAACTGGTCCAGCGCGTCACATCCAGCCCGCTCAGCATCACGCCTTACATCGATTATCTCCGCGCCAAGTACGGGGCGCTCTACTCCCTGCCCGCCCCTGCCTAGCCAACAACGGGCCTCAACCCCAATACCGGCTCAACCGGCCTGCCAGGTCGTCCTGACCTGGCAGGCCTCACGTACAGCACCCGTCCGGCCTAGGCCATAGCTCGTTGCGGACAGCCCGACTATCCTCGCTTGCCGCTCCCTTGCTTTTGCAGTACAATACAAGCAGGCATGGCACGCAGGCGGATCGCCTGTTACCGGATAGGAGGGGCTGCTAGCCCGCATCCAGAGGAGAGAACCGCGGATGCTGATCACCCACGGCACGATAGTCACCATGGAAGCGCCCAATCGAATGATCTCCGACGGTGCGCTCTACATCCAGGGCGAGCGCATCGCCGACGTGGGGCCCAGCGCCGAGCTGGAGGCCCGTTACCCCCACGCTGAGCGGCTCGAGGCGGCCGACCGGCTGGTCATGCCTGGCCTCATCTGTGCCCACACCCACTTCTATGGCGCCTTTGCCCGGGGCATGGCACTGCGCGGAGAGCCCCCTACCGATTTCCCCGAGATCCTCGAGAAGCGCTGGTGGCGGCTCGACAAAGCCCTGTGGCCGGAGGACATCAAGTACAGCGCCCTAGTCAGCTTGGTCGACGCCATCCGTCACGGCACCACGACGCTCATCGATCACCACGCCAGCCAGGGCCACATCGTCGGCAGCTTGGACCAGATTGCCGCGGCAGTCGACCAGGCTGGCCTGCGGGCTTGTCTGTGCTACAAAGTCACTGACCGCGATGGTCCTCAGGCGACCCGGGCTGGCATCCGCGAGAATGCCCGCTTCATTCGCGTTGCCCAGGGGCGCCAGCGCGAGGGCGACAACCGCCTGGCCGCCACATTTGGCTTACACGCCTCGCTGACCCTCTCCGATGAGACCCTCAAAGAGTGCGTGAAAGTGGCCCAGCAGCTCGACGTGGGCTTTCATCTGCATGTGGCCGAGGACAAAGCCGATGTCCGCGAAAGTCTGCGCAGAAGCGGCCTGCGCGTCGTGGAGCGGCTCAAGGAAGCTGGCGTCTTGGGCCCTCAAACCATTGCTGCTCACTGCGTCCATGTTGACCGCCTGGAGGTCGAACTGCTGCTCGATAGCGGGACCAACGTCGTCCACAATCCCCGCTCCAACATGAACAACGCCGTTGGCACCGCCGATCTACCATGGATGCTCAAAATTGGCATTCCCGTCGGCTTAGGCAACGATGGGTTCTCCAACAACATGTTCACCGAAATGGCGACAGCCTATTTGCTGCATAAACAGGCCAGTGGCGATCCCCGCACCTTGCCCGCTGACCAAGTCATCGACATGGCCTGGCGCAACAATGCCCGGATCGCCCGGGCCGTCTTTCCGCAGCTGGCTGAGGCCTTGGGCACACTGGCCCCTGGCGCTCCTGCCGACATCATCCTGGTGGACTATGACCCGCCGACGCCCCTTGCCGCCGTAAATTTGCCATGGCACATCATCTTTGGCATCGATGGCACAGCGGTGGACACCACCATGGTCGGCGGCCAGGTGTTGATGCGCAACCGGCAGCTGCTAACGCTCGACGAAGCAGACATCATGACCCGC
>JASFOV010000502.1:0-3893 GCA_050116355.1 Anaerolineae bacterium | reverse complement strand
GTCAAGGGAGGCTACGATGTCTAACTATGTAGATCTAGACTGTCCGACCCGCATCCTACTCGGTCCAGGACCTAGCATGGTGCATCCCCGGGTCTTAAGGGCCATGGCCCATCCCCTCGTCGGCCACCTGGACCCCGCCTTTATCCACCTCATGGACGAGGTGCAGGAACTACTGCGTTTTGTGTTTCAGACGGAAAACCGCCTGACCATTCCCGTGTCGGGCACCGGCAGCGCCGGCATGGAGGCTGCCCTTTGCAACTTTATCGAGCCCGGTGATCCGGTCCTCATCGGCGTGAACGGCTACTTTGGCGAGCGCCTCTGCGATATGGCCAGCCGCTACGGCGCGGAGGTGAGCCGCCTGGAACGACCCTGGGGAGATGTGTTCAGCGTGGAGGAGGTGGAGGAATCCCTCCGGCAGAAGCCAGCCAAGCTTGTGGTCCTGGTGCACGCCGAGACCTCGACGGGCGCATTGCAGCCGATGGACGGTATGGCCGAGGCGATCCACCGCCACGGCGGATTGTTCGTCATGGACTGCGTGACGTCCCTAGGTGGAGTGCCAGTGACGATTGACGCCTGGGATGTGGACGTTGCCTACAGTGGCACGCAAAAGTGCCTGAGTTGCCCGCCCGGCCTCGCGCCCCTGACGGTAGGCTATCGCGCGGTCGAGGTGCTCAACGGCCGCCAGTCTCCGGTGGCCAACTGGTACCTGGATCTCTCAGTACTTGAGAAGTACTGGGGCGCTGAGCGTACCTATCACCACACTGCTCCCATTAGCATGAACTATGCCCTACGCGAGGCCCTGAGGCTTGTGTACGAGGAGGGATTGGAGCAGCGGTTCGAGCGGCACCGGAGCCATGCCCACCTGCTGTGGGAGGGGTTGGAAGACCTTGGACTCCGGCTTCAGGTACCCTTGTCCCACCGTTTGCCTACGCTTTCCACCATACTCATACCCGATGGCGTGGATGATCTGACGGTCAGACGGCGGCTCTTGGACGAGTTCAACATCGAGATCGCCGGCGGGCTAGGGGTAGGAAAAGGGCGCGTGTGGCGCATTGGCTTGATGGGCTATTCCTCCCGCCGTGAAAACGTCACACTCCTGCTCGCCGCTTTGGCTCGCACGATCGAGGTGCTCACCTGACAGGGGGCGGTTGGCTCACTTATTGAATAAAGGGGGCCAAGGTGTGTGCCGGCCTTGGCCCCCAGCCAATGGACGTGCTAGGCTTTTTTCCAGGCTTCCTCCAGGAACGCAAAGCCGGAGGGGTGCACTGGGATACCCACTACGCTGTCTAGGAATATCATCCACGTATTCTGCCACCAAGGAACGCCGATGGAACCGCGATCCATCTGGATCTGCTCTAGTTTACAGAAGAGCTCGCGACGTTCTTCGACGTCGAGGGTGCCAGATGCTTCGGCCAGAAGCTCGTCGAACTCGGGATCTACCCAGTACGTTTCATTCCAAGGCACCGGGTTTCCGTCTGCATCCGAGGTGTAAGCAAGGTTGAGCATCATTGTACCCAAGGGGCGGTGCGCCCACGAAGTGATGCCCAGGCCCACCTGGTTCCAGATATCCCAGTACTGGCTATTGGGCATGGTATCGAGGGTGATGTTGAAGCCAGCCGGTGCAGCATCCTCTTTGAGGATTTCGGCATAGCTTACAATATCGGGCCAGCCGATGCCCACGGCCACCGAAACATCGAGGCCATCGGGGTAGCCGGCGTCGACCAGCAGTTGCTTGGCCTTTTCCGGGTCATAGGGCGGGATCGGCTTTTCGCAATACTCGGGGTGGCCGGGGTAGACGTGGGTGTCGTGTCCCACCACACCCTCGCCAAAGTAGGCCAGTTGCAGGATCTTTTCCCGGTCCTGGCAGAGTTTGAGGGCCTGCCGCACCCGATTGTCAGTCCAGGGCTCCAAGTCCACCCGCATGCGCAGTACCCGCGTCCGGGCGCTGGCCACGCCGCCAACGGTGACGCCGGGGACGTCTTTGAGCGCCTGGTAATGGTCCGGGGTCGCTGCCGAGCCCAGATCGAGAAAGCCTACCTCGCCCGCCTGAATGGCCGCGATCCAGGCCGAGGCTTCGTCGCCCATGTCGATCCATTCCAGCGTATCCAGGTAGGGCAACGGATCGCCATCCGGCGCATCCCGCCAATAGTCCTCCCGGCGTCTGAGCAAGGCGCGTTCGCCCTCCGCATACGACTCCAGTGTATAAGGACCGGTACCATGGGGCGCCTTGAGAAAGTCCCCTTCGAAGGTCCGGTGGTTCATGATCAAGGCAGCGTATCCGAATAGGTGCTCGGGGACGGCAAGCTCGGGCCGACTCAGGTGCAGGGTCACAGTATAGTCGTCCACTCGCTCGATATTCTCCGGGCTGAGGTAGCCGCCGACCACCCCGAACTGCGCTGAACCGATGTCCTCATCCAACCACTCGTTCATGGTAAAGATAACGTCGTCGGCATTGAACTCGTCGCCGTTGTTGTGCTTGATTCCCTGCCGCAGGTTCAGTGTCCAGGTCTGCAAGTCCTCGCTCGGCTCCCACCTCTCCAATAGCAGGGGGTGGGTAATGTTGTTCTCGTCGGTAACGGCGAGGAACTGGGCGACGTGCATCATCTGGTGTGTGGCGTTTGCCCACGAAATCTGGGAAAGGTGAGCCATCTTTTGCACGCGGCTGGCGATCCTCAACGTTCCGCCGCGTGCAGGGCCTGTGGGGGCGGGGGTCGCAGTCGGCGCCGGAGTCGCGGTCGGTGCCGGGGTGTCGGTGAGCACTGGGGCCTGGGTGGGTTCTGGAGCCTGCGTCGGTTCTGGTGTGGCGCCACAAGCCGACAGGAAGGCACTGGCACCAACAAAGGACATGCCCAGCAAGGTCGCATGGCGCAGGAACTCCCGGCGCGTGACCCGGCCCTGCTGATAAAGATCCTTTAGCTCTGGGATGTATGGATGTGACTCATCCCGCTTCTGTCTTTTGATAACTTCCATCTTTGACTCCTCCCCTTTGTTCTCGTTTTCCTCTTCTCGTGTGGGCCACTAAACTTCGTGGCACGTTGCACGGAGCGTTCCTTCAGGTCACACCGCAAGCCACTGAGTTGGGGCTTCTCGCATCACCTCCTCTCATCGCCATCAACGGCAAGGATCGACAATATACGTACCCCGTCTTCCACTGTGCAACTACCAGATGTACTTTCGGATCGCCCTTATGCCGATATGCTATGAGGCAACGTGATCTCGATGCCGCCCCATGATCCCCAATCGAGAGGACGATTTACAGCTTCAAAGGCTCGCTGCTGTGCCTGAGCGACCAGATTGCCTGCAATCTGCCCGGCATGGTCCGGATCCCGCCCACAAATTGCCTCGACAAGAAGATGGTGTTCTTGGCGCATCGCCTCCGAGAGATCTTCCAAGTCATACGTGAGGTAGAAGAAGCGGGCCAGTTCGTCCAACAGACCAGACAGTTGATCAACAACACGCTGATTGCCTGCAGCCACGGCGATGGCGCGGTGGAAGTCAGCGTTGAGGGCGATCCGCTTCAGATAGCTCTCTTTGTCCCTGAAAACATAGGTAATATCTGCGAGTCGGGTAATCTCCAGGAGATCATCCTCGGAACCACGGGCAGCAGCCATCCGAGCAGCGAATGATTCGAGCAGAAAACGCAGTTCGAACATCTCCTGTATGTCAGTCAGGGTGATCGGTGAGATAACATAGCCAGATCGGGGCACCGGCTGCACGAGGTTCTCCAGGGCCAAACGATGAAGCGCATCGCGGATTGGTGTGGTGCCGATTTGATACTTCTCCGCGAGTTCAGACTGAACAACCTGCTGGCCTGGTCTGAGGGCACACGAGATGATGTCGGCTCTGAGCAACCGATAGGCTCGTTTTGCTAACGAAACCGACACAGCAACCCT
>JASFOV010000501.1:0-3898 GCA_050116355.1 Anaerolineae bacterium | reverse complement strand
CGGTGTGGATCGGTTCAAAGGCAAGTGCGTCCGGATCGCTGGGCACATGCGTGGTCACCAACTCGACGAGCAGTTCCCGCGGAAAGCGTTCGGCCATGATCCCTCCTGTCTGTTTCGGACTCCAGTCGCAGTTGGGCGCTGCCGCCATCTGGTCGCTCCCAGCCGCCTACGGCGGGTATTGGGATGGGTGGTTCCGGTGGACTGCGAGTGTAGCTGCAGCGATTATAGCACAATCGCGTCCCTGCACCAAACAGGAAAGACGCCTCAAGGCTACGGTTGATGTCTGGTGACCGGTCTCTCTGATAGGAGGTAGATGATTTGGTCATACCGGTGCTCTGTGCTATACTCTGCGGGCTATCTTTTGGGGAGAGGGATCTATGCGAATCTTGGCCGTAGATGTCGGTACTGGTACCCAGGACGTATTGCTGTTCGATACGGAGAAGGAGCCAGAGAATGCGTACAAGCTGGTTATGCCTTCGCCGACGTCGTTGGTGGCCCGGCGTATTCGGGCCGCCACCGAGGCGGGTGAGGGTGTCCTGCTGACGGGAGTCACCATGGGCGGTGGTCCGTGCGCTTGGGCAGCCGAAAAACACCTGCAGGCAGGCTATCGCGTCTTTGCTACCCCAGACGCGGCCCGTACCTTCAATGACGACTTGGCCGAGGTAGCCCAGATGGGGGTGAGGGTTGTTAGCGAGGACGAGGCGGCAGCCCTATCCGCAGTTCGCCATCTGGAGATGGTCGATTTTGACTATTCTGCTCTGGCACGGGCCTTTGATCCGTTCGGGATTGATCTCAATCAGGTGGATGTGCTGGCGGTGGCGGTCTTTGATCATGGTGCGGCGCCACCCGGCTACAGCGACCGGTTATTCCGCTTTGAGTATCTGGCAGATCGCATCCAAGATGGCGCGGGGCTAGCGGGATTCGCCTATGCGCGCGACGAAATCCCGGACAGCATGACCCGGCTGCAAGCCGTGGCTTCGACTGCGCCGCCGGACCGGCCGCTGGTGGTGATGGACACCGCTCCGGCCGCGGTGTTGGGCGCTCTGGAGGATGGCCGCGTGCGTGCACAACCGGCCGCTGTCGTGGCCAACGTAGGCAACATGCATACTCTGGCTTTCCATTTGCGCAACGGTGCTATCGCCGGGCTTTTTGAACACCACACTGGCCTGCTGGATCGGGCCAAACTGGAGGGATTGCTGGCTCAGCTGGCCGCCGGTTCCCTGTCCCACGAGGCGCTCTTTGCTGAGCACGGGCACGGCGCGCTGGTCCTCGATCCAATCTCTATGCCGCTGGATTTCGTGGCTGTCACCGGTCCGCGACGGGGGATGCTGGCCCGTTCTGGGCTACAGCCCTATCTGGCGGTGCCCTATGGCGACATGATGATGGCTGGCTGTTGGGGTGTTGTGCGGGCCTGCGCCAGTGTGCTGCCGTGGACTGCCGAGCCGATTGAAGGCACGCTGGGAGCGGCGTACGGCTAGCCGGACGGGCCGACTTTTCCTCTCTGAAGGCATCTAGTCCTATTTTGAGTCAAAGGAGGACGCATGACCGGAAGAATCGAGGATCTTGCCAGCAGTGCGGTCTGCCAGACAGCCTTTGGCTGGGTTGGATTTGCTTGGTCGCAACGGGGATTGGTGGCGGTGACTTTGCCGCAGGCGACCCAGGCACAAGCTTACTACCAGCTTCCCCCGGCTGGTGAAGAGGGGGCGGCCGGGTTTGATCCTGAGCCTTTTGCTGACAAGTTGCGGCGCTACTTCAAAGGGGAAAGCGTCATCTTCGACGAGCGCCTAGATCCAACCCTGGGCACCGAGTTCCAGCGCCAAGTGTGGGCGCTGACTCGCGCCATTCCCCGTGGGCAGACGCGAACCTACGGTCAGATCGCACGCCAGGCCGGCTCTCCACGGGCGGCGCGGGCGGTTGGCCAATCGATGGCCCACAATCCGTGGCCCATCGTCGTACCATGCCATCGCGTCGTGGGCCACGATGGCCGGCTTACCGGCTTTGGCGGTGGATTGGAGATGAAGCAGCGCATGCTGGAGCTGGAAGGGGCGCGCCTGGCGATGGGCGGCTGGTAGCTACCTTGCTTCTGAACTTGACGCCCCCCTCCAAAGATGGTATCATACGTGGCGGATAAAGGGACAGGGACGCCCTCCATGCGGGACCACCGAAAATGGAGGGCGTCTTGTATTGTGAAATCCCGGATGGAGTTGCTATGCGGATTGGGATTGACGCCCGTCTAGTGTACTACAGTCAGGCTGGGATCGGCCAGTACATTCTTCACCTGGTCGATGGCCTCTCCAAGGTAGACCAGGAGAACGAATATGTCCTCTTGCAGAGCCGCAAAGATGACACCACCATTCTGGACCAGGCCAACTTCCGCCGGGTTTCCCTGTGGACACCCAGCCATCATCGCTTGGAGCGCTACTCGCTGAACGTCGAGCTGATGCGGCTGGGGTTGGACGTGCTTCATAGTCCGGATTTCATCCCGCCCCACCGGCCCAGCTGCAAGTCCGTCATCACAGTCCACGATCTTGCGTTTTTGCTTTATCCCCACTTTTTGACGCGGGAGAGTGCCCGCTACTACGGGCATATTGACCAGGCGGTACGCTGGACCGATCACATCATTTCCGTCTCAGAGAGCACTAAGCGCGATACGGTCGAGCACTTGGGGGTGCCAGAGGACAAGATCACAGTGGTGTACGAGGCGGCCAGCCCTATCTTCCGGCCCGTGGATCGCGATGAGGCGCGGGATCAAGTGCGCAATCGGCACGGCGTCGACGGCCCCTTTATTCTCTTTGTCAGTACCATCGAGCCGCGCAAGAACGTACCCTCCTTGCTGCGTGCCATGTGGCAGTTGATCGAGTGCTACAAAGAGGATGTTACGTTGGTTCTGGCCGGCGGCAAAGGCTGGCTTTTTGAAGATGCCTTTGCCGTCGTCGAAGAACTCAAGTTGGACAAGCAGGTACATTTTGTGGGCCGGGTATCCAGCGAGGATCTCCTGTATCTATACAACGCTGCCGAGATGCTGGCCCATCCGGCGTTCTACGAGGGGTTTGGTTTGCCGCCACTTGAGGCCATGGCTTGTGGTTTGCCGGTGGTTGTCTCCAATGTAGCCTCTCTGCCCGAAGTTGTAGGGGATGCCGGTCTGCTCATCGATCCCCACGACGTCGACGAGTTGACCGTTGCCATGTGGCGCGTACTCAACGACCCCGAACTTCGCCAGGAGATGCAAGAGAAGGGGGTACGCCAGGCAGGGCGGTTTTCCTGGGAGCGGGCGGCTCGCGAAACGCTGGCCATCTATCGCATGGCCTACGAGAAATAGCTACGGACGATGACCAGCAAAGATGCGGTCAGCAGAGGGGCTCTGGAAGCTGCCGGGTCCGGAGTTGCCGCGGGTGGGGCGGAGTCCACCCAAAGGCCGGCTGAGATCCTGATCCTTACGCCCCAATTTCCCTATCCCCCCCACCAGGGCACTACCATTCGTAACTACAATCTGATCGCCGGGCTGGCCCATCGCCACCGGGTGCACCTACTGTCCTTTGGCGATCCGGTGGCGTGCCAAGGCAGTCCGTTGGACCAACTCTGCCAGACCGTGCGCATAGTACCCACACCCCAGCGAAGTACGGGCCAGCGCCTGGCTGGATTGCTGCTCTCACGGTTGCCTGACATGGCCCGGCGCCTGCCCTCTGACCAGTACCGAGCCGAGTTGCACGAGCTGTTGGAAGGTGTGGACCCCGATGTCGTAGAGGTGGAAGGGATCGAGCTGGCTCAGTACCTCTTCCAGGTGGCCGCCCAACGGGCAAGGTCAAACGTCCCATTGCTGGTGTTTGACGACCACAACGCCGAATACGTGCTGCAGCAGCGGGCCTTTGAAACAGACGCCCGCCAAGTGCGGTCGTTG
>JASFOV010000500.1:0-3923 GCA_050116355.1 Anaerolineae bacterium | reverse complement strand
CTCCAGTCGTTGGCCATGGTACTGGAGGCGGATCAACGGCGTGGTCATCCTTTCGATCTGCGAAAAGGCTACCACCAGCTGTTGATCCGCCCCCGGTCACATCGTTGTCTTTTGTCATGTTGGCGCCCAGTGGACAGAGGCGCTACGGCAGCCACCAGTCAGATGGCTTGTCATCCTTGTCGCTGGCGGCCACCCGTACCAGGTCACCGCTGGACACAGTCACAAAGTAGGGATCCCAGCGGCCCTGGTACCCGCCGATCAAGAACCTGCCGGCGCGCCAGGCGGCAATGTTGGTGCTGTTGTTCGGATCGTTGCCCACGGTGCCCACCACCTTGTGTGGGTTGGAGCCATCCAGATTGACTACCCAGATCTCCCAGGCCGTCTCGGCGCTGATGGTCGAAAAGGCAATCTGCTTGCCATCCGGCGCAAAGACCGGCGACAGGGCCACGCGCTCCCCCCCGAACGAGGTGACCTGCTTCAAGTCCGAGCCATCGCGGTTGACAACCCAGATGTTGAAGCTCCCGCTCCGCACCGACGAGAAGGCGATCTTGCGACTATCCGGCGACCAGGCCGGCAGCCAATCAAAGTTGCGGGAGGTAATCGGCTTCCGGTCCGAGCCATCCAACTTCATCGTATAGATCTCGAACCCGCCCGGCCAGCCAAACAGATAGGCGATCCGAGAGCCGTCCGGTGCGACCACGGGAAAGGCTTCGATATTGTCCGTGGTGTTGGTCAGGTTGCTCTGTCCGCTGCCATCGACCCCCATCATCCAGATGTCATCGCCATGCTCATAGATGATGGTTTGGCCGTCCGGCGTGAAGTGACCATCGTAGCATCTCCCGGACGTCGTCAGCTGCTTCACCCCGCTGCCATCTTCGTTCATGATAAAGATGTCGTCCCAACTCACCCGGTTAGAGGTGAATAGGATCTTGCCCTGTTTCGGTTTGGCTGCCGGCTGGGGTGTGTCGGTGGCCGCGGCCGTGGGCATCGCCGTCGGCTCCGGTGTGTCCGTCGCCGGTGCGGGCGTGTCGGTAGCCGGCACAGGCGTGTCCGTGGGCGGCAGCGGCGTATCGGTAGGTGGGGGCGGCGTATCCGTGGGCGGCAGCGGCGTGTCCGTCGGGGGGATTGGTGTATCGGTAGGCGGCAGGGGTGTGTCCGTCGGCGGAACCGGTGTATCGGTAGGCGGCGGGGGTGTGTCGGTGGCGGGCGCTGCGGTATCCGTTGCCATCACCACCACTTCCGTGGGCGGTACTGGTGTCGGTTCCGCACCACAGGCGCAGAGTGCCACCACCAGCAGTCCCAAAACAAGAATTGCTACAAAACGCTGTCTGTTCATCTCTCTCCCTCCTTGTGGACCGGGGTGGTTCCCCGGTCCGTCCAGGGTGTGGAAAACCCCATTGCTGGCTCAACGCGCATCTACCACTGGCGCTCACCGAGTCGCCTTCCTCTACTTCCAGTGTACCACAGATCAGTCTGACCCGAACTGCGAGTTCCTGCGAAAACCTGCCAATTCCTGCCCAATCTCAGCAAAGGGCCACAATTCGACAGGCACAGGCCATCGCATGACCATTCGAACAGGTCCTTGCCTTCGCTCGACCGTTATGTTATAATGTACACAACAGCCAAGACGCCGTGCGCCACAAACAGACCGTTCGCCGCCAGTTCCACAAAACCACCACCGGTCGCTTCGTATCTCCACAGACAGGGGCGGGCAGCACCAGAGTCCATCCCAGAGAAGAGTGCTGCTGGATGAGATGGGTGTTCGAGAGCCGCCAATACCCGCCCTCCGCAGACCTCAGTAACCGTATCCACCACCCATACCGGTGCGGCGCCCATCACCTGGATCCCCACACCGGGAAAGGAAATGCCGGACCGGTCCGGCGTTTCACGACAAGTTGATGGTTCTGGCGGTCTCCCGCTTGACGTGACGAAGTAGAGGAGGGATTCAATGACAACCAAACCCAAGAAGCGGCGCGGCTTTGTTATGACCGGCGGCGGTGCCAAGGGGCTGTACGAAGCCGGCGTCATCCACGCCTTTCACATCACCGGCATGGAATTCGACGTCATCACTGGATCCTCCATCGGCGCCTTCAACTCCGTATTCTTTGCCGAGTACCTCTTGCGCAAAAAAGAGCTCGATCCTGCCCTGAAGGGCGATCCCGAACAAGCTATAGCGGCCATGGACGACCTGGTAAAAGCCTACCATCACGCCTGGCTGCAGCTGCCGCAGAAAAGGATCGTGGATGACAGCGAGGCAGGACCACTGGGCCAGCTGAAAGATGATCTGGTGCAGTTCAAGATCTGCCTGCCGGACCTCACCGACATCCTGTGGTGGTGGACCGATCCGGATCGGGGCAGCATCCCCTCTCCCCGCGTCTGGCCCGCCCTCGTCAAACTGGGAAAAGAACTCACCGAGCGTCTGGGCGGCGCTGGTGAGCTGTTGAACATCCTAAAGCACGGGCGGACGGCGCCCCTGGAGACCGCCATCCGCACCTACCTGGCCCGGTTCGACATGGAACGGTCGTTGGTTCCGGCCGAGGAGGACTCGAGACTCACCTCTGTCTTCACCGAGCCGGTCGCCCCCCTACAGCCTGCCCACCTCCAGGGTGAACGCCTGGTCGACATCGGCGACGCGGCCGGGCATCCGGGCCTGATCCAGCCCGGAAGAACCTTACGCGACTATGCCCAGGCCGGTATCGATGTCCGGCTCACGCGGGCCAACTACCGTACGGGGCGTCTCGAAGTCTCCGCTTATCTCTCAACGGAGGACTTTGTCCGCTACATGCAAAAACAGGCCTTCCGCCTCGAGAAGGAGGACCCGGAAAAGATACCGCTCGGCAGTTTCCGCCTGCAGATCCCCGGCAACCCCAACGCCATCAACGCCGCTCTGGCCTCGGGCCGGTTCCCCGGCGTCTTGGCGCCCTACGCCATTGAAGGCATCTACCCGTCCGGCGACCCGGAGAACAGCTTACTCCACCGGCTGCTCAACCACTGGCTCGACGATCCACAGGTAGCATCGCAGATGGCCCAAGCCAGCAGAACCCTAGGCGGAGACGAGGACCGTTGGCGGGAAACCTACGAGCGCTGGCGAGCCTCGGACAGCATGCGCGGTTTCTTCCCGCGCGCCCAGGATCTGTATGTGGACGGCGGCGCCATTGACAACACCCCGTCCAACAGCGTCATCGACGCCACACGCGAGTGGCAGGATCAGGCCGGCTTGGCCCGGTCCGAGGTAACCCTCGACCTGTTCGTCATCTTTCTCCACCCTGAGCCCAAAGTGGATCCCGTCAAAATCCAAGACCCCGCGTTTCATCAGGTGATCCAGCGTACGCGCGAGATCCAAGGGGCGGCCAAGCAGTCCAGCGCCGCCGTAGTTGTGGATACCATCAACACCTTCGGCCGGCGTGGCGAGCGGCTGGGTGACACGCTCCTGGCTGTCCTGCAATCCTACCAGGAGACCTTGCAGGCCATCGACCCCGAGCAAAGGGAGGAGATCCTCGACCGGCTGCGGGAGGACGTGAAACAGCGCGGCATCCGCGGCTACCGCGGACGGGACAGCGAAGGGATGCTGGATAGGATGACCGGTTGGGCTGAGAATATCGTCGACAACCTCCTGCCCCTACAGGTCGCAGCGATCAAGATCCATCCCGAAGAGATGCCCCTGAGCACGCTACAGTTCACCGAGCGCCTTGGCTACCGCCACAACAATGCCTTGGCCATGCTCACCATGGGTTGCTACAATACGCTTTGGGCGCTGCGCAACCATCTTGAGGGGCAAAAGGGCGATTTGGACGAGCAAGATCAACAATCCCTGGCCCTGGCGCGCAAATGGATGGGCGGCCAAGCGTGGCCCCCAGAGCCAGGGGCTGGGCAGGATCCGCATCGCTCATGGCGCTGCCAGCGCACCGCCATGAGCGATGCGG
>JASFOV010000499.1:0-3923 GCA_050116355.1 Anaerolineae bacterium | reverse complement strand
GCCCGGCGGGAGCTCCAGCGCGTAGCGCCCCGAGCTGTCGACGTACACCCCGCCCCCTTCTTGATCCTGGCCCGGCTCGAACAGGGTCAGGCTGTCGAGCATGGCCCCAAAGGTCGGCTCGAAGGCGGCCCACGACTCGCTGGTGCCGGCGGCCTGGATGGCCAGCAGCCGGTCGCCCAGGTACACGGCCAGGTAGTGCGTGGTCAGCGCCATGTCGCCCTCGCCCCAGTCGGCCTGCAGCGTGGCGCCGGTCTCGCCCCCCAGCGTCACCGTCTCGACAGAGCCCAGGGTGGCCTGGTCGTCGAGGCTACGCGCGGCCAGCATCTGGACCACGTCCGCCGCGCTCTCCGCCTCGTCAAAGGTGCCGTAGTAGACGGTCTCCGGATCGCCAGCGAGCACCATGATCACCGGCCACTCCGGCAGCGTGTCGTTGGCCATCAGCTCGTCCAGCGGCACGCCGCCCTGGAAAAAGATCTCGCCCTCCACCCCCTCGGCGCTCTCGTGCTGCCAGCCCTGCGGGTAGCGCAGGTCGTAGCCGGCCACCGCGTTGCGGAACGGCTCCTCGATCAACGGCAGCCCCGCGGCCGGCGTCGGGCTGGGCGGCGGTGTATCGGTCGGTGGCAATGGCGTAGCAGTCGGCGGCAGCGGGGTATCCGTGGGCGGCAGCGGCGTCTCGGTGGGCGCGGGTGTCTCCGTGGGCGGCACAGGGGTCGCGGTCGGCTCGGGCGTGTCGGTGGCTGGCAGCGACGTGCCGGTCGGCGCGGTGTCGCCGTCTACAGGGCCGCCGCACGCCGTCGCCAGCAGAAGCACGACGAACAGCCAGACTACCGGTGTGGCTAGGCGCTGGGGCATGATCTCCTCCTTGATGGGCGCGATGTGCTCCCCGCTCGCGGCTGGGTGGGCGCCTTTCAGCATAGCACAGCTGCCGGAGCCTGTCAAACAGATTCACCACCCGCCGCCGGCTGGTGCAACGATGAGGAGGAAGCACCCCCAGGTGCGACCGGACTACGTCCCGATGCCCGGTGGTCTTTTTCGGAAAACAGTAGCGGGCATCGGGAGAAAGGACGGGCTGGCGTCCTGTCCCAGTGTCCGGCCACCTGCTTCATGTCCTGTGCCTATTATACACCCGGTGTGCGGGTTTTGTAAGCGTGAGTTTTCGCCAATAGAGACGACAGGGTCGCGTGGGCCACGAGCGTCAAGGTTTATTGAACCAAAGCGCGCCAGCATCACTCCCCCGGCAACACGATCATCCGCGCACGCGCCTAATTGCAGGGGACCGGGGGCAGCTTGCCCCCGGTGCACGGCCACAGGACGGGCCCGGCCGGGGGGTTTGCGGGGGCCTCGGCAGGCCCCCGCATTGTCATGCAACGCGCACGTGCCGCCGCCCCGGCAAGACGATCATCCGCGCCTGCAATCAAATTCGTAGGGCCTGTGCCCTGCCCCTTGGGCGCTGGGACCGTTAGGCCCGTCCCGCTTCGCAAGTCCCCCGCTTCGCAAGTACCCTCCGGGTATCTGGGGATGTTGCTGTGCACAGGGGTCCCAGCCGGGGGGCTGCGGGGCCCGTCCTGCGGTGTACCGCTTCCGGTGCGGTGTCGCCGTGCACAGGGGTCGCGGTCGACCCCCGCGTTGCCATGCAACGCGCCAGCATCAAAAGGTCAACCATGGTCGACCCGTCGGCACCATTGTAGGAGCGCAACGAGGATGGACGTCCTGTAGGGGCGCAGCATTGCTGCGCCCCTAGCTATCCAAACGCGCGTTAGCATTGCCACCCTCGGCGATCCGCCCATCCGCGTCTGCAATCAAATTCGTAGGGCCCGGGGGGGTTGCGGGGGCCTGCCGAGGCCCCCACATTGTCATGCCGCGCACACGTGCCGCCACCCCGGCACCAAAACAATCGCCACACCCCCCCATACAATGCCCGGTCACTTGTGCTTGGATGGCTGCTGGACCGTGATGCTGCCGCCGCTGACGGCCTGGCTGGAGCCGTTGTCGTAGATGTCCACCTCAAAGGCGCTGAACACATCCTCCCACCAGATCCGGATGCGGAAGGTGTCCATCGCGTCGGCGTCGCGGCCGTCGGTGGCCCAGATCATGAACCGGTAAAGACCGCCGTCCGGTGCGCCTGCGCCGTTGAGGGTACCCTCACCTTTGAACTGGGCATTGGTTCCATCCTGGTTGACCACCAGCCAGTGGTAGGTGTCAGAGTAGAAAGTCAAACCGGCCACCTTGAACTGGAACATGGTGTTGCCCGTGGGACGGCTGCTCCCTTTCTTGTACTTGGAGACAAAGCCAAAGGTCGCCTTGCCCGTCAGGGTTGGATCGGGCTGGTAGGCGCCCGGCGCTGAGTCGATCCAGCCGCCGCCGGTGACAAAGCCGGCACCGGGGTCGTAGACGACGACAAACTCATAGGTGGCGGTGTCAAATTGGCCAAAGATGTCCAGCACCGTCACCTGCACCGTATAGACACCCGGGTCGCTGTAGGCGTGGCTGCCGGTCACGGTGACGTTCACGGATTGGCTGCCGGCCGCTGTGCTGTTCACGATCACCGGCCAGTCGACCGTGCACTCGACCGGGTCGGACGCACAGCTGGACGAGGTGCCATCGCCCCAATCCCAGACCACGGTGTCAATGGCCAGGACGCCGGGGTCGGTAAATACCAGGGTAAAGGAAAAAGGCTCGTCCACCGCCAGCAGGGCTTCTGGCGAATCGATCGTGATCTCGCCTGCGTCCGGGGGCGGTGGGAGGGGCGTGGGCGTATCCGTGGGCGGGAGCGGGGTATTCGTCGCCGTGGGCGGTGGTGGTGTATTCGTCGCTGTGGGTGGGAGCGGGGTATTCGTCGCTGTGGGCGGTGGTGGTGTGTTCGTCGCTGTGGGCGGGAGGGGCGTGGGCGTATCTGTCGGCGGCGGTGTGTCGGTGGGCACGCTGGGGGTCCACGTGGCAGTGGGCACCGGGGATTGGGAATAGGAACTATCGATAGGCCCCGACGCAAGTAGCGCGATGGCAATAGCTCCCACAAGGATGACGAACAGGGCTCCTCGATTCATAGTCTACCTTTTTCTCATCTCTGTCTACCGGCTTGGGTGAACGCGCCGTGGAACTCGGAGTCCCGCCTGTGGTCTGTCTGCGACGGATTCCCTTGCTCAGGCTTGCTGGTTCGTCGGACGGTATGGATACGGTTTGAAGTGCACGAGTGATCCATGCTATCATATCATGCCCGGTTGCCGGGTGTCGAGGGGCAATTGTCTACCATAGAGTACGTCATTAGGCCACTCTTGGCCCGGCGAGGCAAGCTGTTGGGTTGACCCGGCGCGCCACCGCCGGCGGTCGATCCGCCTGGCCGGCCGGACCAGACCCTAAGGGTTTCTGAAACCCTTAGGGTCTCTCTCTCTGCACCCACCACCACGAATGGGATCATGGTCTTGGCTGGCAAAGACGGGGTAGGCGCGGGGGCAAGCTGCCGCCCGGAGAAGTGAATCCAGTGAGTGGGAGCTGCAGCACGATCTGGGTCATGGCGCGCAGGGCGCGGGCGACGGTGGTGACGGCGTTGCGGTTGCCGGCCGGCGCGGGTGGTGGCGGCCAGGGGGGCATTATATCACTAGAACATATGTTCGGTCAAGTTGGGGGGTGTGTGACGGCTCAACACCTCGGATGAACCATACTGCCGCGTGTTTGTGGTGCTGGATGCCGAGATGCTCACCGGCATGGTCCTGCTTTCGTCTATTGTACACTTCCTACCTGGCATCGCTAGAACGCAAGAAAACCGCCATCGAGAACTGTCTCGATGGCGGTTCAATCCCGACTCGCCGGCAAATTGTCCGGCGTTACACTACGCTTTTATCACCACGTACAGCATCCCACAGAGGGTAAGATGGAAAATGCACGAGTCAGCGCGGGTTCTAGGCACTCCAGAGGAGGTATGCCCC
>JASFOV010000498.1:0-3927 GCA_050116355.1 Anaerolineae bacterium | reverse complement strand
TGCAGGTCCACGACATAGTCATCCACCTTGCCGCCCAGGTCATGGTCCCAGGTCTTGGCCTCACCCGGGGCGATGGCATACCAACCGCTGGTCCAGTGCGGCGCCGGGAAGCGATTCACATAGTCGGCGCGGTGGGCGTAAGGCACGGACGCCAACGAGACGCGCGGGCTCAACTCCGGCCCGCCGTCCACACTGATGCCTAATGCCAGGTCGCCGTCCCAGGTGCCATTGACGCCTATGCCGGCAAACACGTCGCCGCGCAAGGGACTTCCTTGACTGCCCAGAAGCACGTTGAACAGGCCGTCGACGAGCTGGACATCGTGGTGGGTCTCGGTCCAGCTACTGGTGTAGCCCGACCCAAGCTGGTCATAGCGGTAGATGGTGAAGGTCAGATCGTGCTGACCGCTGAGCGGCGCGCCCCCGCTGTCCTTGAGGATGCCCTGGTAGTTCATTGTCCACGGCACGGACGGTGCGAGGAGTGGATCGTGGCCGATGGTCCGCGCCTGGCCTCCTGGAGAAGGCACAGCTGGGCTGGCCACAACGCGCCCAGCCTGGACCGCCGCCGTGACCAGCGCCACGGTCAGCAGGTTGGCTGCCACCAGAATGACGAACATCTTGCGGGATGTCATGTTCAGGTCCCCCCTTTTCTGAGCTAGTAGATTGTGAGACTATGATCTTGGTACGGTGTCAACGCGTGGTTCCTGATAATCGTTTTCCCTGTCTTTTTTCCCCGGCCGGGCTGCAACCAGGGGCCCCTGACAGAGCCTACAGCCGGTTGGCTGCTGGGCGTATCACCTCCCTTCCTACCTCCTGCAGGGCATTGAGCCGCCCGGCACACTGTATGCGCGCCTCACTGGCTGGATCGGCACACGCCGGACATGAACAGTCCACAGTTCCGTCCTACCAGCTATTGTACACCGTTGCGACGCGCGGCGCATCGAGATCGTCAGTTGGGGCTTGGAGCCAAAGGGGGATGATCAGCAGCGGGGCAGTGGCAGCCGATCTCAATGTAGTGCAGTCGAGCATCCTAGATCCCCTGTGTCAGAGCGAAAGCAAGAACAAACACCCCCACCCCGGCCCGTGTGTCCTGCACCAATCAAAACGACCCGCCACAGCCGTCTGGCCGGGAAAGGCAAAACCTTGACGAAGGAGGGTGCGGCACGATAGAACCGGGCTGCTCCCTTCCGTGGTCAGGCACCGATCTATGAACCAGCCGTGCAGGATTGATCCGCGCAACAAGTTTAGCACAACTGTGCTTGGGGCGCAAGTAGAAAGGGCCAGGCGCAGATCGAGCTGCGGCGTATCATCCGGTGAGCGCCGACCATGTCCGCTGAAGGGAGATCGATTCGCCACTCAGCAGGGTTTGGACGCGAAAGAGGCGGGCCATGAGCCAGATTGTCACGATTCCGGACAGCAAGAGCAGCACCACGGACAGAGCCAGCTGCCAGAGAGGTACCGTCGTGCTGGTCATGCGCATCAACATGGCCACCGGGGCCGAAAACGGGATAAGGCTCAGGGCGGTGGCCAGCGGCCCGTTGGGGTCGCTGGCAATGAGGGCCCAGAACCAGATGGGCAACATCATCGGCAGGGTGAGAACAAAGACCCAGGCTCGACTGCCTTCGACATCCGACGACAACGCACCGATCCCGGCCATGAGCGCAGCGTAGAGCAAAAAGCCACCCAAAGCGAAGGGAATGGCCCACAACAGTTCATTGGCGGACAGGCTGATGCCACTCAGTAGGGCGGAAAGATCCTGGCCGGTGAGCGAAAGCACCAACCCGGCAAGGAGCATCCAGATCGCGTACTGGACCACCGTCAAAGCGCCGAGGCCCAGCAGCTTGCCGGCCAGCAGTTGGGGAGGTCGCAGGGAACTCAACAGCATCTCCATGATACGGTTATCCTTCTCCTGGACCAGACTTTGGAAAAGGTAACTGCCGCTGGTGAACAGGGGGACAATGATGGCCACCGTGACAAGAAAGGGCAGCACAGTGAACCCGTCGCCAGACGCCGGTTCCCCCCCGCTGGTTAGGTCAATATACTCGGGGGCGGGCGCATTGAACGGCTGGCGCACGCGCGCGATCTGGGGCGCGGTCCCTCCTCCCAACAGGTTGCCAATCAGTACCCAGCCGAACAGCTGGCTGTCTGCCGGTGCGATGGCCAGCTCAGGACTGATACGGTAAACACGACCGGTCTGCCGGTAGCCGGCCGGCACCCGGTAGTAGGCCTCGATCTCACCAGCCTGCAAGGCGGCCTCAGCCGCGTCGACGTTGGGATAGGATCGGAACAGATCTGCGGGCACCGGGTCGGGGATGCTCTCGATCAAACCAGCCTCGTCCACATAGCCGACGGGCCGGTCTGGAGGCTCGATCTGGCTCAGTTCCTGCAGAACCACCTCCGGCGCTCCTCCGGTAAAACTACCCACAGCCCACAACACCAGCAGGATCAGGGGTGTGGCGATAGAGGTCAAGAGAAAACCGCGATTCCGCACCTTTTGGCGGAACTCGCGCAGAGCGACAGCCAAGATCTTGTTCATACGGTTACCTCCTCATGCCTGGCGCAGGGCGCGCAGGATCTGCTGGGGCCGGAGCGGCTGGCCGTAGGTGAGCATCGCCGCCCGAAAGATGCGAGCGACGACCCACAGAGCGGCGGCGAGGCTGAGCAGGATCAGAACCAGGCCGGTCACCAGTTGCCACGTGGGTACGGCGGTGAACGTCATTCGCATGAGGCTGAACGTGGGACTGGTGAGCGGAAATAGGCTGGCGGCAATCGCCAACGGGCCATCGGGCGCTGTGACCACCGCACCGGCGAACCAGAAGGGGACAAGGGCCACAAAGCCCAGGAATCCGGCCAGTTGGCGAGCTTGCTGATTTCCTCCGGCGATCACACCCAAGCCTGCAGCCAGCGTGCCATAAAGTAAATAGCCAGGCACCCCCAAGAGCAACGCCCAAACAATAGCCTGCCAGGGGACCACCAACCCTTGTAGGTCGGTCAAACTGGTCAGGGCCAAGCCAATGCCAATGGCCGCACCGGCACCCCAGATGGCAAACTGGGTCAGGGTCAGCAGCGATACACCCAGCACCTTGCCGGCGACCAGCTCGCGGATGCGGACCGAGGTGGCGATCATCTCCATGGAGCGCTGTTCTTTTTCGCGTACCACGGCCGCCCCTAACTGGCTACTGCCCATCAGCACGGCCAGGGCAAAAAACATGCCCAGACCGATGGGGGCTGCAACATGCAGGATCAGGGCCGGTCCTTCCGCCACTTCCTGCCCCCCTTCCAGGGCGACATAGACCTGCTGCGAGGGATCCGCCAGGCGTGAATACAGCCAGTCCGGCTGGCCCGGCAACAATGATCGTCGAAGAAACTCAGACAGGGCTTCTTGCGTCGTGGTGTCGGGTGATTCCTCACCGTAGAACACAGCAGGTTCGCCTTCCAGGTACCCTTTGGGGACGACCAGGAAGCCGGCAATCGCACCGCGCCGATTGGCGGCGCGGGCGGCCTCGATGTCTTCAAAGGTCTGGACCTGCAGACTGTCTCCGTCTAGGGGGACCTCAGCCGGCGGCGCCAGGTCCCCGGTCTGGTCGACAAAGCCTACGACGGGCAGAGCATCCGCGTCGCTCATGATGAAGGGGATCGCCCCGGCCAAGACCATGAGTACCGGCAGGCCGAAGGTCAAAATCAGGAAGCTGGACGAACGAAGGCCGCGCCTGTAGGTCTCTTGGGTGATCAGCCAGGTTTTCCTCATGCAACCTTCTCCCCAAATATCTCCTGGCCCGGCATCTCTTCAGGCTCCAACTCCCGTCCGACGACCTGGACAAAGATCTCCTCCAGAGAGGTCTCAACCTGCTCGAAAGCCTCAACGGTCAAGTCCGGGCGATCGACCAGGGTCTTGAGCAGGTTCTCGGGCTGGACACCCTGTTCGAGAAG
>JASFOV010000497.1:0-3934 GCA_050116355.1 Anaerolineae bacterium | reverse complement strand
CCAGCGCCCAAACGGAGGGGTGGCAATCGCTCCTGGTTGTGCCGTTGGTCATCCGCGACCGGGTGATCGGCCTGGCCGACCTGTGGGAGATGCGGCGCGACCGCCGGTTTACCGCTTCGGAAATCCAGTTGTGCCGGACCGTCGCCGCCGATGCCGCGGCCGCCATCGAGCATGCCCGGCTCTACGAACAAGCCCGGCGTGAGATCACCGAGCGCAAGGCGATCGAGGCGCAGATCACCGCCTCTCTGGCCGAGAAGGACGTGCTGCTGAAAGAGATCCACCACCGGGTCAAGAACAATCTGCAGGTCATCTCCAGCCTGCTCTACCTGCAGTCGCGCCAGATCCGGGACCCGGTCAATGCCGAGATGTTCGAGGAGAGCCGGCATCGCGTCCGGTCCATGGCGCTGGTGCACGAGCGGCTATACCAGGCCCCCGATCTGGCCCGGGTGGACTTTGCCGAGTATGTACGCAGCCTGATCAGCTACCTCTACCAGTCCTACAGCGTCGCACTGGATCGCGTACAAGTTGACGTAAAGGTAGAACCGGTGGATCTGGGCATCGACATCGCCATCCCCTGCGGCTTGATCCTCAACGAGTTGGTCACCAATGCGTTGAAACATGCTTTTCCGCCCGACAGTGAGGGCCGGATCGACGTCGCGTTTCACCATTGCGATCCTGACACCTTTCAGCTGATCGTCGGCGACAGCGGCGTGGGCCTGCCAGCCGGTCAAGAGGTGTGGCGCGACGGCTCCCTGGGGTTGCAGCTGGTCCGGACCCTTGTCGAGCAATTGGGGGGAAGCCTGCACCTCGACAGCGGCCAAGGGACCAGGTTTTCTATCACTTTTTCCGATCCAGGTACGCAGAAAGAGCCAGCATCATGACACCAGCCCGCATCCTGATTGTGGAAGACGATAACATCATTGCTTTGGAGTTGGAGGATCGCCTGCGTCTTCTGGGCTATACTGTGGCCGGCATTGTCGCGTCGGGCGAGGCCGCCATCGCGAGGGCTCAGGAGACGCAGCCCGACTTGGTGTTGATGGACATCCGGCTGCGCGGTGGGATGGATGGGGTAGAGGCGGCGGGGGAGATCCGCCGCCGCTGGGGCATCCCGGTCATCTATGTCACCGCCTACGCCGATGACCAGACCCTGCAGCGGGCCAAACGGACCGAACCGTATGGCTATATCATCAAGCCCTTCGAGGAGCGGGAGCTGCACACCACCATCGAGATGGCGCTGTACAAGCACCAGATGGAAGCCCGGTTGCGGGAGAGCGAGGAGTGGCTGTCCACCACGTTGCGCAGCATCGGTGACGCGGTCATCGCCACCGATGGCCAACAGCGGGTTTCGTTCCTCAACCCGGTGGCCGAAACCTTGACCGGCTGGACCCAGCCCGAGGCGCTGGGCCAGGCCGTATCCCAGGTCTTTGTGGTGAGCTGCTCCGCAGAACAAGGGGCGAGACAATCGCGTTTGGATTCGAAGCGTGGGCGGGGGCATCCTGAGCCAGTCGCCCGTGCTGCGGAAGACAGTGAAGGCGCCTCCGCGAGCGCCCTTGGACAGCTCCGGCGGGGTGCTCGCTCTGGCCAAGAAGATAGCGCCGGCAACCAGCTGAGGTCAGATGGGATAGACCAAGAGATGGTCGCTGGTTGGTTGGACCGAGTACTGGACGACGGCTCCGTGGTCCACGCCGACAATTGTACCCTCGAGGCGCTCGATGGAGGCGGGGTGCCTGTCGACCTGACGATAGCCCCGATCCAGACGGAGGGAGAGCCCGTCCGTGGCGCGGTGCTCGTCTTTCGCGATGTGACCGAGCGCCAACGACAGGCCGAGGAGAAGGAACACCTGCAGGCGCAGCTCCTCCAGGCCCAAAAGATGGAGGCGCTGGGCATTCTGGCCGGCGGCATCGCCCACGATTTCAACAACCTGATGACGACGGTCATCGGCTACAGCTCTCTCGCGCTGGCGGACCTCGACGAACAGGACGCCCTGTACCGCCGCTTGGCGGCGATCCAGTGGGCCGGCGAGCGGGCTGCGGCCCTGACCCAGCAGATTCTGGCCCTCAGCAAGCGGGATCCGGCCCGGCCACAGGTGCTGCAGCTCAATGCGGTGCTGGGCCGCTTGGAGGAGGTATTGCACCGCGTGCTGGGCCCCGATATCGAGCTGGTCCTGGTGCTCGAACCCGATCTGGCGGCCATCGAGATCGATCCGGTCCACATCGAGCGCGTCCTGGTCAGCCTGGTGACCAACGCCTACGAGGCCATCGCCGGGCCGGGCACGGTCATGATTCAGACCCGCAATGTGCGGGCCGGCGACGAGCGGCCAGCCTATGTTCCGCCCCAGGACGGCGACGGCTATGTGTGCCTGTCGGTCGCCGATACGGGTGTGGGCCTCGATGAAGACACCCGCCGGCACATCTTTGAGCCGTTCTTCAGCACCAAGGACAAGGGCGCCGGGCTCGGCTTGTCGGTGGTCTATGGCCTGGTCCACCAGCGCGGCGGGTGGATCGACGTCACCAGCCAGGCAGGGCAGGGGGCGACCTTCCAGGTCTATCTGCCGGCGGTGTTCGACACCCTGGGCGCCCCGCCGATGGCCGATGGTTCCCCCACCCACGTACCGGGATCGGGCCAGCGCATCCTGCTGGTTGAGGACGAGGCCCATGTGCGGGCGCCCATCGCTGAGATGCTGCGCAGCGACGGCTACGAGGTGACCGCGGTGGGCAGCGTCGAGCAGGCCCGCGCGGTCTTTGACCGGGAGCAGGGCGCCTTCGATCTGGTATTCAGCGACGTGTCCCTGCCGGACGGGGACGGCCTGCAATTGGTGGCCGATCTGCTGACCGCCCAACCCAATCTCAAGGTGTTGTTGAGCAGCGGCCACATCGACCGCGCCGCGCAGTGGCCCATCATCCGCGAGCGGGGCTATCGCTTCCTGGCCAAGCCGTACGGTCTGCAGGAGCTGCTGCCGGCGGTGTACCAGGCCATCAGCGGTGCATAGCTGGGAGATTGATATGCCCAGCGCTTAGAACAGGCTCCGGTTAGCGTGAACCTGAGGGCCATGGCTGCCATCCTCGCTTCTGGGTACCCAGCACTCAGCAGGACCCCTCCAACTGCTGTGTTTGTGCTCCAGACCGTGACGCATGTCTCCACCATAACGCCGTGGACGATACTCACCCTGGCAATGACGTCAATGCCAAATCGGATACTGACAACCACTTTTCCCACAGTCACGCGACCTGTGCAGGATTCCGGGGCCAGTTCTATGGGGGAGACTCGTTCTCTGTCCAGTGCAGGCGCTTGGGATGGATGACCAGCCCGGTTTGCCCGCTGCGACTGATTGCGCTAAAATGCTCCAGTTGCCGGCCCCTAGATGGAGACGGATGGAGCGGCACCCGTAACCTTTTGGCCCTTATACCGTCTAGAGAGTGAGGAAGGTGACGTTGTCAACGCAGGACAAGGAACTGCTTGAACAAGCTCGCACATACAACCCACAGGCATTGGCCGCGATCTATGACCAGTACGCCGAATCGATGTATCGCTACTTGTACCGCCTGGTCGGAGATGCGCAACAGGCCGAGGATCTGACGAGTGAGCTCTTTATGCGGTTGCTGGATGTGATCAACACACGCCGGGCGCCGCGGGATCAGTTGCAGGGCTGGCTCTACCGGGTGGCGCACAACCTGGCCATGGACTGGTTCCGGGAACAGGGCAAGCACGTCGACGTCATGCTGAACGAGGAGTTGACCGGATCGGGCGACTCGCTCCTGGCGACGGTGGAGAAACGGCAGACGCATCACCAGCTCCGCGAGGCTATTGGCCAGCTCACTACCGGTCAGCAGCAGGTTATTCTGCTCCGGTTTGGCGAGGGGCTCAAGATTTCAGAAGTAAGTCGCCTGATGGGCAGGAGCCAAGGGGCGATCAAGGTTCTACAACATCGGGCCGT
>JASFOV010000496.1:0-3937 GCA_050116355.1 Anaerolineae bacterium | reverse complement strand
GTGGAGCAGTCCGAGCTGTTGGGCCAGGCGCACGCCATCTGGCTGGCCCGCGAGCACCTGCAGGGCCCGGTGCTGATCGTCTTTGTCGACACCATCTTTGAGGCCGACCTGGGCGGCCTGCAGGCGTCCGGCCTGGACGGCGTGCTCTATGTCAAAGAGGTTGAGGATCCCCGCCGCTTCGGCGTTGCGGTGCTGGACGACGAGGGCCTGGTCACCCATCTCGTGGAAAAACCCGCCAGCTTCGAGAATCGGCTGGCCGTCATCGGCGCCTACTATGTCCGCGATGCCGCCTGGCTGCTGCGCGCCATCGAGGAGCTCATGGAGCGCAACCTGCAGACCCAGGGCGAGTTCTACCTGGCCGATGCCTACAACCTCATGATCGAGCAGGGGGCCCGCTTTGGCGTGCGCGAGGTGTCGGTGTGGGAGGATTGTGGTACGCCCCAGGACGTTCTGCGCACCAACCGCTATCTGCTCAAGTTTGGGAGCGACAATACCAGTGAGGCTTCGACCATCAGCTCAGTGGTCATCCCGCCGGTGTATATCGCGCCCACGGCCCAGGTCAAGCATTCCATCGTGGGGCCCAACGTGACCATCGCCGAGAACAGCGTCGTCCTGCGCTCGATTGTGCGCGATTCGATAATCGACGAAGGGGCCTACATCGACGACACCATGCTGAATCGCTCGCTGATCGGCAAGGACGCCGTGGTCCGCGGCCGGTTCCGGGTGCTCAATGTGGGCGATTCGTCGCGCTTGGACTTTGCCGAGCGCGATGTCTGACCAGGAGGCGGTAGCCGTCGAATGCTTCTCCAGTCACACCTACGCCCAGGAGCCGCGCCTCATTCACTGGCGGCAGGAGCAATACCCGGTGGCCCACGTCGAGGCGCGCTGGCGCACGCCAGCGGGCGCCGGATTCCGGGTGACGTGCACTGGCGGCGATCGCTTTGAGTTGCTGTACGAGGAGCAGGCAGACCGCTGGACCGTACGCCGGATCTAGACCGGGTGCGTTCCGTGGGGGGAGTCGGGCGCCCACCTCCACTCCGGGCACAGGATCGCCCGCGACCGGCCCAAGCAAAAGGAGATGACAAGCCAACATGAGAGACTTTGTAGCCGGGAAAATCAAGACCGTGCCGCCCTCGGGCATCCGCCGCTTCTTTGACATCGCCGCCACCATGGAGGATGTCATCTCCCTGGGCATTGGCGAGCCCGATTTCGACACGCCGCCGGCCATCGTCCGGGCCGGGATCGCCTCGCTCGAGTCAGGTGAGACGCACTACACCTCCAATTCAGGGATTTACGAGCTACGGGTCGCCCTGGCCGAGCACCTCGAGCGCTTGTACGGTGTTCGCTACGATCCCGAGACCGAAATTCTGGTCACCGTCGGCGTCTCCGAGGCGCTCCATCTGGCCCTGGCCGCCACCGTCGACCATGGCGATGAGGTCATTGTTCCCGAGCCCTGCTTTGTCTCGTACAATCCCGAGGTCGTGTTTGCCGGCGGCGTCCCGGTCAACGTCACCACCAGCGCTCAGCACAATTTTCAGCTGCTGGCCGGTCAGGTGGAGGCCGTGCTCAGCGACAGAACCAAGATCTTGTTGCTGGGCTATCCCAGCAACCCCACCGGGGCCGTCATGAGCCGCGAGCGCCTGCTAGAGATCGCGGATTTGGCTGAGCGATATGATCTGCTCGTCATCTCCGACGAGATCTACGACCGGCTGGTCTATGGCATCGAGCACACCTGCTTCGCCTCGCTGCCGGGGATGCGGGAGCGCACCATCCTGTTGGGTGGTTTTTCCAAGGCCTATGCCATGACCGGCTGGCGCATCGGCTATGCGGCCGCGCCCGCCGGGGTGTTGAGCGCTATGCGCAAGGTGCACCAATACACCATCATGTCCGCCCCCACCATCGCCCAGTTCGCCGCTCTGGAGGCGCTCCAGCACGGCGAGGCGGCGGTCCAGGAGATGAGAGCCCGCTACGATCGCCGGCGGCAGTTGATCGTCAGTGGCCTCAACAGCATCGGCCTGGACTGCTTCGAGCCGCGGGGCGCCTTCTATGCCTTCCCCTCGATCGCCGTCACCGGCATGAGCGACGAGGAGTTTTCGGAGCGGTTGCTGATGGAGGAAAGAGTTGCCTGTGTGCCAGGTAGCGCCTTTGGTGCCAGTGGCGCCGGGCATGTGCGCTGCTCGTACGCCACCGCCTACGACCAGATCGAGCAGGCCCTGGAACGGATGGCTCACTTTGCCCAACGCCATGGCTAAGTTCCAAGGGAGGATGGAGTGACCATGAGCCGAGTCTACGAATCCACGCACCCTCTGGTGCGGCACAAACTGACATTTCTCCGCCGCGACGATACCGGTGTGCGCCGCTTCCGCGAGCTGGTGTGGGAGCTGACCACGCTCCTGGCCTACGAAGCCCTGGCCGACCTGACCCTGTCCGAGACAACGGTGACCACGCCCCTCGACGAGGCGACCGGCGATGTGCTGATCGAGCGGCTGGCCATCGTACCGGTGCTGCGGGCTGGCTTGGGTATGGTCGATCCGGTGTGGGACCTCATCCCCGCCGCCCAGGTGGGCCATATCGGCCTCTATCGCAATGAGGAGACCCTGCAGCCGGTCCAGTACTACTGCAAGCTGCCGCCCGCTGAGCAGGTGGATGTGTGCCTGTTGCTGGATCCCATGCTGGCCACCGGTGGTTCGGCCGTGGCTGCCTGCAACATTCTCAAGAGAGAGGGCATGCGGCGCATCAAATACATCGGCATCATCGCCGCGCCGGAGGGGATCGAAAATCTGCACGCCCGTCATCCGGATGTGGACATTCACGTCGCGACCGTAGACTGCTGCTTGAACGACAAAGGCTACATTGTGCCTGGGTTGGGCGACGCCGGTGACCGCCTCTTTGGCACCAAGGTAGACGAGGCGGCCCAAATTCCAGAATCGTCGGAGGCATCGTGAGCGAACAACATACCGGCCGCCCCTCGTGGGACGACTACTTTATGCAGATTACCTTCCAGGTGGCCAAGCGCAGCACCTGCCCTCGCGCGGCCGTGGGCGCGGTCATTGTGCGCGACAAGCGCATTCTGACCACGGGCTACAACGGTTCGCCCTCAGGCTTGCCCCACTGCACTGAGGTCGGCTGCTTGATGGTAAACGACCACTGCGTGCGCACCCTCCATGCCGAGCAGAATGCCATCATCCAGGGCGCGCTCCACGGCGTGGATGTTTCCGACAGCACCATCTACGTCACGCACCAGCCGTGCCAGATCTGCGCCAAGATGATCGTGAATGCTGGCATCGAACGTGTCGTATATGCCGGCGAATATCCGGACGAGATCGCACACATGTTCCTGCGGGAGGCGGGGCTCATCCTGGACAAATACAACGGCGACGCGCATCCCTGCTGAGGCGCGCCACCAGCATCAGCCCTGAACCCCAATCACCCCTGCTCCAGGGGTAGCGGAAAGAGAGGATGACCATGGCAGCAAAGGACAAGGCGCACCGCTTTCCTTGCCCCCAGTGCGGGGCCGAAATGGACTTTGACGCCGAGCAGGGCACCCTGGCTTGCGCGTATTGCGGCCATACCTCCAGCGTACCGGTAACCGAGGAGGCAATCAAGGAGTACAACCTGGAGCAGGCCCTGCAAGAGATGGCCGACGCACCGCACGAGACGGGTTACGGCGAGGATAAGCGCTCGCTCAAGTGCGAGAGCTGCGGCGCGGTGAATACCGTGGACGCCAGCCTGATTTCCACCGAGTGCGCCTTCTGCGGCTCCAACCAGGTGGTGCCCCAGGAGCAGGTGGCCCGTGTCGTCAAGCCCGAGTCGCTGTTGCCCTTCCAGGTCGACAAGCGCCAGGCGGTGACGCTCTTTCGTGAGTGGTTGGGCCGCGGGTTCTTCCGGCCCAACCCCGTGCGCCAGATTGCCAAAGACGCCGAAGCCAAGCTGCAGG
>JASFOV010000495.1:0-3964 GCA_050116355.1 Anaerolineae bacterium | reverse complement strand
CAAGCTTGGTTCTATGCATGCGACGGCGTATCTGCGTCCACAACAGTTGGATTTCGTTCACGCGCAGGACGAGGACGGCGATCAAATACGACAGCAGACCCACTCCCCCGACCAAACCAACTACGAGGATCTGGCTGGGCAGACTATCGCTGTCCAGCAAACGGTCGGTGGTAGCCAGGGCCAACACCATCAGGCCGGCCATGACAGCACTGGCCAGCAGGGACTTGATCGCCGTCTGGCCCAGTTCCAGATCTTTCAGGCCGCCGATCCGCCGTCTGGTGAGGAACAGCATCACCACGGCGTGGCCAAAGTGTTTGACCGAATCGGCCAGTACCAGACCCAACATGCCCATCGGCCCCACCAGCGGCAGGGCGACCGCCAAGTAGACGCCCACACTGAGCACGCCCACCAAGGCCGGCGTAAGGGTATCTTGGCGTGCATAGAAAGCGTAATTGAGAGGCCAATCGATGGCGGCAAAGGTGAGACCCAGCAAATAGTAACGCAGGGCCATCGCAGTCCAGTAGGTATCGTTTGCGGTGAACTTGCCATGCTGGAAGAGCAGCGAGATGAGTGGTTCGGCCATCACGAACAAGCCCACCGCCGCGGGAACGATAAGGACGAGCACCATGCGCAATCCCAGTCCCAGGGTCTGCCGGTAGCCCTCGCGGTCCCCTTGGGCGATGAGCCTAGACAAGGTGGGCAGAACCGCCAGCGAGATAGCCACGGCCACCAGCCCATGCGGCATTTGGATCAAGGTGGTGGCGCGATCCATCCAGGCGATGCTGCTCGCGCCTGTGCCCGAGGCCAACCGGCGATCGATGGCGATCTGCACATCACTCACCAGCAACCCCAGTGCAATGGGTAGGTAGAGGACCAAAATCCGGCGGAGGGCGGGGTTGGACAGGTCTAGGCGAAAGCGAAATCGCGTGCCGCGCAGATCCGGAAACTGGACGAGGAGCTGCAACAACGAGCCAACCAGTACGCCAACCGCCAGACTGTAGGCGTTCAGTCGCCCGGCAAGAAGGGGGACGGTGACGATCACGCCCAGGTTAAAGACCGCTGCGCCAAAGGCCGGATAGGTGAAGCGCTTGAGGGTATAGAGCAGGCCGGTGACCACCCCGGCAAGCCCCAAGAAGAACACGGCCGGGGTGATGATGCGCAGCATCCGGGTGAGGGTCGCCTGCAACTCCGGCTCGAAACCACCGCCCAACAACCACGCCACCTGGGGCGCCAGCAACTCCAAGAGAAGAACAATCGACGCCAGCAGGACGGCGGCCAAGCTTGCTACGCGGCTGAACAGGCTCCACAGCGCCGCCCGCCCTTCCCGCTCCAGTACTTGGCTAAAGACAGGCACAATGGCCGCACTGAGCATACCACCGATCAGCAATTCATAGATGGTCTTGGGCACCAGGCTGGCAATACCAAAGGCGCTTACCAACCCACTGGCACCAAAGAAATAGGCGATGACCTGCTCTCGAATCAGGCCCAGCACCCGGCTGGCGACATTGCCAAGGGCGATTATGCTCGCCGCGGTGGCAATGCCGCTGTGCTCAGTTCTGGTTGAGGGAGTGGGTTGGCTCACGAGGGCTCAAACCCGGTTAGCGTTGGACGGTGATGGTCACCTGGCACGGTGCGGGATAGTTGCCCGTTTGATCGACCACCACCAGGCGCAAGGTGTAGGTACCGGCGGGATACGAGCCGCTGTTGAATGTCTCCAGCACGCCGCCCGTCACCGGCGCGTTGTGGAGTTGTCCGATCACCGTCCACTCGTTGTCCCGCGGGTTGCCGCCTGGACCGACCTCGACCTTGTAGTACTGAAAACTGTCGATGTTGGCCACGCCGCGCACAGGGACGTTACCACGCACGACCTGGTTGACCCCCGGCGAGGTGATGCGAACACTGGGATTGGGGCAGGCCGGTGGCCGGACCACGGGCGTCGGTGTAACCTGGATCTCCGGTGTAGCAGAGGGCTGGACAGGGCGGGTAGGCCGCACCTGGGTAGCGGTGGCGGTGGGCGTGATCGTTGGTGGGGGCGGCGTCGCCGTCAGGGTGGGAGCAACCAGAGGACCCGATGTCACCGTAGGAGACGGTTCGGGTGTCTCTTCTACCGGCGTATCCAACAGCGGGTTGCTGACCACAAAGATGGCGATCATCACCAACAGGACAATGGCAGCTACGCTCACGCTGCGTCCATAGCGCGCACGTGCCTGTTCTTGTTCCAAGCGAAAGATGGAACGGGCGCCCGCACGCCGGGCCACGATTGCCCGCCGCAGGTAGAACAGCAGGATGAGACCCAAGACAAGGTATATCCACCACTGGTAGTCTGCGAGAAATCGCAAGACCGCTTCCATCTAGACTCTACTCCCGCCAGATGAGATTCCAAAAAAGGGGGGAACGTTTTGACGTTCCCCTGCGGACCCTGTGCTCGATGCCCAGGCCATTAGGCGGCATCCAATCTGAGCAACACACCTCGCACCAGAGCCGCCAGACGGGGGACAAGCTGCCGGCCTGCCTCCAACACTTCCTCGTGGCTGGCTTCCTGCCCGGGTACTGCTTCGGGCTGGGCCACGTTGCTGATGCCCGAGACACCAAGCACGCGGATCCCGCCATGGCGGGCTACCGTCACCTCAGGAACAGTGGACATGCCCACGGCATCGGCGCCGATGATCCGCAGAAACCGAATATCGGCGGGTGTTTCGAAGGAAGGACCCGACAGCCCCACATAGACCCCTTCCTGCAGCGGTAGATCCTTCTCCTGCGCCACTTGGCGAGCGATGTTGCACAGCTGGGGATCGTACGCTTGAGACATATCCGGAAAGCGGGGACCGAGAGCCGGATCGTTCGGGCCGAACAACGGGTTGTTGCCGGTCATCCCTATCAGATTGATGTGATCGGTAATCAACATGAGATCGCCAGGGCGAAAGTCAGGGTTGATCCCGCCTGCGGCGTTGGTCACAATGAGGGTTTCAATCCCCAGCAGCTGCATCACCCGCACAGGGAAGGTGACCTGCTGGATGGGATAGCCCTCGTAAAAGTGCACGCGGCCCTGCATCACCAGGACGGTCTGGCCTTCCAGTTGGCCAATCACAAGCTGCCCAGCGTGTCCCTCTACGGTTGGCTTGGGAAAATGCGGAATTTGCTCATAGGGGATCACATCCGCCGCCGCTATTTCCTCGGCCATGGGGTTCAGTCCCGACCCGAGGATCAAGGCGATGCGAGGCCGGTGCTGGCTCTGCTGCTGGACATAGTCCGCGGCTGTTTGGTATTCATCCAAGGTGTAATAGTGTGTCATGGCTTGTCCCCACTGGCCCACGTACGCCCGCCAGGCGGCGGTCAGAATCTGTACGTTGGGCCCTGCTGGCCGGCCTACAGCCGGGCCAGCAACTCCGCTTTCTTGGCCTGAAACTCTTCCTCGGAGATTATCCCCTTCTTTCGCAATTCGTCAAGTTCGACGAGCAGGTCGGGAATGTCATCCCGGTCAGCGCCGGATGCTGAATCGAGCACAGCGGCAGCCCGGGCCTGTTCTCTGTCGACGTCAGCCTCATCCTCCGGCTGTGACGAATCCGGTTCGTGGAGCCGCTCTTTGGCATTTAACATCTCACGCTTGAAGCGAACCGGATTGGAAATACGAACGAAGCTATTCAGTCCGATGTCAGAACCGGTAATGATCTGTACCGTACCAAAGCCCAGGACCCGGCCCACAATGGACTGATCCAGTTTTACGTCGTTCACCTTCTCCAGGGCCGAGTCGCTGATGCTCTTGTTGATGGTGCCCTTGACCTCCATCACCCGCCGGTTGGTGATGATGTACCGTTCATTGTACCAATCGAGAAAGATGCGGACCAACTCGGCTAGCGGGAACAGAGCAATGATCACTGCGAACCAGCCGATGATGCGAAGCTCGGGCATGATCAGTACGACCGAGGCAAAGACCAGGATCAAGACAGCAGCCACAACAGCCTGC
>JASFOV010000494.1:0-3970 GCA_050116355.1 Anaerolineae bacterium | reverse complement strand
TTTTTCCACGTAGGCGCGCACAACATCATCCGCCTGGAGGGTGCGGATTGGAATGATGGCCTGGATATGGCCCGTCAACGCGGCGAGAGCACTGCCTTTACGGCTCTGTACGCCAGCAACCTGCGGGTGCTAAGCAACCTGGTACTGATGCTCGATCGGCTGGGCCGGACTGAGGTGACGCTCTTTGCCGAACTGCTGCCGCTGCTGGACAGGCTGAACGCTCCCGTAGACTATGACTCGACCGCCGACAAACAATCGCGCCTGAACGATTATTTCACCGCCACACAGCACACAATTTCGGGGGAGCGGCTGGCGGTCTCCCTGAACGACCTTGCAGCCGACCTGGCAGCCAAGGCCGACTGGCTCTACGCCCATCTGCGGCGGCAGGAATGGTTGCCGCAGGACGAGGAACTCGGTTGGTTCAACGGCTACTACGACGAACAAGGCCAACGGCTGGAAGGAGATCACGCTGGTGTAGTGCGGATGACGCTCCCCGGCCAGGTCTTTGCCCTGATGGGTGGCGTCGCCACCGACGAGCAGGCACGGCAGATCGTCCGGGCTGCCAACCGCTACCTGTACGACGCCAGCGTCGGCGGCTACCGGCTCAACACCGATTTTGGCGCTGATGCCGGACGGCTGAGCATGAGCCTGGGCCGCTGCTTCGGTTTCGCCTTTGGTCACAAGGAAAACGGCGCCATGTTCAGCCACATGGCCGTCATGTACGCCAACGCCCTCTACAAACGCGACCTAGTACAGGAGGGCTCTGCTGTGCTGGACGGCATCTACCGCCACAGTCAGGATTTTGGCCTGAGCAGGATCTATCCCGGCATTCCCGAGTATGTGGAGCCAGAGGGACGGGGCATGTACCCCTATCTCACCGGCTCGGCCAGCTGGTACCTATTGACTATGCTCAACGAGGTCTTGGGCATCAAGGGGCAGCTTGGCGATCTAGTCCTTGAGCCCAAACTGATGCGGGAGCAATTCGACAGCGGTGGTCGTGCTTCAGTCCTGACCCTATTCGCTGGTCGCAAGCTCAAAGTCACTTATCACAATCCAGACCGCTTGCCATGGGAGGCCTATTCCATCGCTCGGATAAGACTGAATGGCGAGCCGGTGTCCTATGGGCGCCAGCGTAGGACCGCCATTCTACCCCGGAGTACCCTGACGACCCTCGCCGCAGACCACGTCCATACTCTGGAGGTATGGCTGGCGGCCAATGCCCAAGACTCGTAACAGCGCGGCTTTAGACGAACACCTGGGTCCGATCTATGGGTATCCGGAAGTCTCCATGGCCCTGGACCACCTCTTCAAGACTGCCCATTTTGTGCCTCAAGTCCCATAAAGCTCGAGCACAACAATAAGAATCTGCTCCCGAAGCTCCTCGTTGTTGGACTGGGGTTCCCGAAGCACTAGGCTTTGCTTTTCAAACCAAACTGGGATTGTTGCCCCACACTGCCCACAAGGACGCGATTTGAACCAGTATGCGGGTTCCCCAACTTGCGTTTTCACCGGTGGACTCGCCAAACTTGACAGCGGGTCTGGCTGGCGATAAAATACCCCCCAGGGGTATATGAAGGCTGTGCTTGCCAGGGGTTGCCAAGCCGACCCAGACAGTGGCATGGCCGTAATCGTCCCGGCTCTGAGCAACGGTTCCGTCCCATAGGGTCCAGTGGACCTCCGCTCCGTGGGGCGCGCCTAGGAAGGGATGCCAGTCTGGAGCGGAACGGTGCCGGTTGCGCTTGAGGCAATTGCGCGGCTCATGGCGGGCTGAGCGGGTCGGCGCTGCTCGCGACCTGATTTCGGAGACGATGA
Source organism: Anaerolineae bacterium (assembly GCA_050116355.1). Taxonomy (GTDB): domain Bacteria; phylum Chloroflexota; class Anaerolineae; order JAAYZQ01; family JAAYZQ01; genus JASFOV01. The sequence goes on along the minus strand of JASFOV010000494.1, from coordinate 2,158 downwards.
GATGACAGAGGTCTTGTGGCTGCTGCTGCAGGAAGAACCATCGACCCTGACTTGCGAAGAGTGCTTTGCCGTCATGGAGTACTATGCTGAGCTTCTGACACAAGGTGGCAGAGATCTCCTGCCAGCGATCATGCAGCATCTGGATGGCTGCCCATCTTGTCAGATAGAGCATCGCGCGGCGCTGCAACGCCTGGTCACCGTCCAAGGATCTGATCGCCGGTAAACAGACATGGCCCCCATACAACAGCTGCAGAAGGTGAATGAGCCAGAAACCTTGGCCGCCGTCGTCGATGGCGCAGGACAAACAACGCCGGCCTATCCAACAGAATGAGGAGAATGAGTATGGCAGAGAGACAATCCTTTCGAGACCATTGCCTGGTGGCCTGCGCAATCCTGCAGCCAGAATTGAGTCACCTGCAGGAAGAAGGCTTTCTGGACGCCAAGAAGGTCTTCTATATCCCGGCCGGCCTACATATCAAGACCGAGCGCCTGGAGGAGCGGCTTACCGCCCAGCTGCAGAAGGCGCTGGGGGAATGTCCCCCGGAGAGGATCATCGTCGTGCAAGGAGCCAAGTGTTTCGTCAGCACCGACGATCCCTACAGGCGCATTGACGACATCATACGCGAGCAAGACCCGCGCATCAAGCGCGTGCAGGCCGCCTACGGCTACGACATGCTAGCCGGTAGAGACGAGCGGAACCAGATCGCCGCTGGCGGTGACGAGGGTCGGGTGCTATGGTTCACTCCGGGTTGGCTGCGCAACTGGAAAACGATCTACCAGCGCTACGTGGGGTGGGACCAGGCCGACGCCAATGCCAACTTTGCCGGGTACTACGACGAGATCGTCGTGCTGGATGGCCTAGACGTAGCTGAGACGTATCAGACCGAACGTGTCGAAGAGATCTTGGAGCTGTTCGACTGGACAGGCTTGCAGGTTCGCTGCCAGCCTATCAGTCTGGACCGGCTGAAAGCTCTGCTGCTGGAAGCACTGAACGCGAACCAGGATGAGCAATAATCGGCTCTAACGCCATCTGCTGAGATGAATTGGGCGGCGTGTAGGTGATCTCTGCCCTATTGCTGTTCCTCTTTCCCACCAAGCTGCTTCTCAGCGAAGCCCAGGCCACGGAGGGTGATCAGCACCAGAACCGTGATGCCCAGCGCCAGAACGATCTGCCACAGGGCGGCGCAAATACCGACTCCCGCGGCGACCAGCAGGGACGCCGCCGTTGTGAGGCCCTCCACGTGACCGCCTGCCCTGCTGCGGATGATGGTGCCCACCCCCAAAAAGCTGATGCCGGTGATCACGGCTTCCATGATGCGGATCGGATCCGCCTGCACTACCTGTCCCCCCAAGTCCAGGTGGAACTGGGTGGTCACCACATCTCCAAGCGACACGAGCAGCGCAGCAGCGCCAGCGACCAGCATGTGGGTCCGCAGCCCGGCCGGCTTGTCTTTGAACTCGCGCTCCAGACCGATGATGGCGCCGAGTACCATGGCCACCGCGACATGGGCCAGAATCTCGAACTGGGTCGCGTAAGCGCTAAAGAACTGGAGCATAGGTTCCACCTTGTCTAGCACGGGCTGACAACGACATAGAATTTGTCAGCACCGGCCCGTTTCGAGCCAAGCGGCAGAGGACGTTGGTCCATACTATGCCCGTCCCCTCCGATCGTGCCCGACCCGTATCGTGCGCAAGTCCCCGCCAAAGTCTAGTTCCGCCACAAACCGGTGAAACTCCTCTGGGGCGAACATATTCTGGTCCGAATCGGGCTGGGGCTCCCCCAGGATCAGCAGCTCGGCATCGGTCTCAACCGCTAACCGCCGCAATTCGTTACGGATGTCCCCTTCCCGCAGCAGAAATTCCGCTTGGGTCACCCCGCGCTCGCGGGCCTGCGCACAACGGGCGCACAGAGCCGATTCGGCCTTTTCCACATATTCACGATAGGCTGCGCTGGAAGCAGAGATCTCACCACAGTCGAGGCAGGTGGGATCGATCACATGAACGATGGTCAGCTTGGCCTCCGCTTTCAAGGCCAACTCAATGGCGCTGTTGACTGTCTCTTGGCTCGCTATCCCGCCGCGCACTGCACAGACAACATGTTGAATCATGAGTGTATGGGTCATCCCTCCTTCAGAGCTGTACCGGTTCACCCAACCGC
>JASFOV010000493.1:0-3997 GCA_050116355.1 Anaerolineae bacterium | reverse complement strand
AGCGGCTCGATTCCTATGGTGTCTGCCTCAGTTGTCAGGCTGGTGCTGCGAGGTCCTAGCAGGCGCTGCACATACCTCGCGCCAGAAGGGAACTAACTACCAAAGGAGGGACAAGCCAGAAGAACCTGTATCTACCGAATGGTTCAGATCCCAGATCATAGTATTCAACGCTATCCACAGAACACAGGAGGGTTAAGAATGGAAGGAAGAATGCCGCTAATTGGAGACAGATTCCCCGAGTTGACCGTGCAGACAACCCACGGTCCGATCAAATTGCCCGAGGCCTACAAAGGCAAGTGGTTTATTCTATTTAGCCATCCGGCTGACTTTACACCGGTCTGCACTACCGAATTCTATGCGTTCCAAAAGCGCTATCCTGAGTTCCGCCAACTGAATACAGAGCTTGTTGGCTTGAGCGTTGACCAAGTGTTCTCTCATATTAAATGGATCGACTGGATCAAAGAGAATATGGACACCGAGATCGAGTTCCCGGTGATCGCTGACACGGGTGCCGTCGCCGATATCTTGGGTCTCATTCATGCTGGCGCCGGCTCGAATACAGTCCGGGCTGTCTTTATCATGGATCCCGAGTCCACCATCCGTGCAATCCTCTACTATCCCGCAGAATTGGGTCGCAACTTTGACGAGATTTTGCGCATGATCAAGGCGCTTCAGGTTGCGGATGAGCAGAAGGTCGCCATCCCTGCCAATTGGCCTGACAATGAACTGCTTGGTAGCCGTGTGATTGTTCCACCAGCCTCGGATGTGGAAACGGCCCGGAAGCGACTGGAAGAGTACGAGTGCTACGACTGGTGGCTCTGCCATAAACCCTTGGAAGAGTAGGCGACGGTGCGCAACGAGCACCAAGGGCCAGCTACCATTTGGCGGCTGGCCCTTTTTCGATCTCTAAAATTGATGGGTGCAGTCATTCCTGAGGAGAGCTTTGACGATCGAGAGCTGCTTTGAGGTCATCGTACGTCTGGAGCCAGGTCTGGGGCACGACTCGCATTTCACCAATGACTGGCATAAAGTTGGTGTCGCCTGACCAGCGCGGCACGGCGTGAAGGTGTACGTGTTCCTTGATCCCTGCACCGGCGACTTTGCCCAAGTTTGCGCCGATGTTGAATCCGTCGGGTTGCATTGCCGCGCGCAGAGCGGCCAATCCTCTATTGAGCAGTTGCATCATTTCGTTGAGCACGGGAGCTTCTAGATCTTCAAGGCTGGGGACATGGGCGTAGGGTACGACCATGAAATGCCCATTGTTATACGGATAGCGGTTCAAGATCAGAAATGCGTGCTCGCCGCGTAAAAGGATGAGGTTTTCGCGGTCGGCGGTGTGCTGCGCTGCATAGCAGAAAATGCATTCGGCCGCTTGGGGCTCTGTTAGGTATTCTAGTCGCCAGGGGGACCATAGCTGTTTCATAAATATAGCTCCTCCTCGTTATTGTAGCCGAAAAACACTAGGGAGGCAAAGCGTGTCGGGTTTGGTGCCAGACCGTGTTTCGCGTTTCTTGTCTTTTGTGTTACAATCCACTAGTCCCACGGTGAAGGACCTGGTGACGGGGGAGCCAATGCTGCCCATGGCTTTATGGGCTTGCATAGATCAGAGACAACCCATCGGATAGGGTAAGCATTGTGTTTGAAGTGGTTTTTCTAGGTACCTCAGCTTCGGCGCCCTCCATACGGCGGGGATTGCCGGCGGCTGTCGTCTTGCACAAAGAGTATCGGTTCATGGTCGACTGCGGCGAGGGAACTCAGCGTCAGTTGCTGCGGAGCGGCCTTGGGTTTCGGCGTTTGGACAAGGTTCTCTTGACTCATGGCCACCTCGATCATATTCTGGGGCTGGCAGGGTTGGCTTCCACTTTTTCCCGGTGGGAAATGATCGACAAGTTGGAGATCTATGGTGGCAAATGGGCTCTGGATCGCGTGGACGCCTTGATGAAAGTGGTTTTTGGGCGCTACCGGCCGCCGCTGCGGATGGTTCTTCGCGATCTGGAGCCTGGTGTGATCTTGGAGGATAGGACTTTTCGCCTCGAAGCCTTCTCAGTCTCACACCGCGGTTCGGGCAACTTTGGGTTCAGTTTTCAGGAGAAGCCGCGCCGGCCCTTCCTGGCTGGCAAGGCTGAAGAGTTGAGGGTTCCGGCGGGTCCCGAACGGGCACAGTTGGTTGCAGGAAAGTCGATCACGCTGGTCGATGGTCGTACGATCCATCCCGATGACGTGATGGGGCCACCCCGGGCCGGTACCAAATTCGTCTTTATCGGTGACGCGTCCCGCACTGATGACCTGGTAGAACCTGTCCGTGATGCTGACGCCTTGGTTATTGAAGCTACGTATACTGAGCTGGAGGCTGACGTGGCTCGGGAGTTTGGACATCTGACTGCTCGCCAATCTGCTGAGCTGGCGGTGGCGGCTAATGTGGGCCACTTGCTCCTGAACCATGTCTCACGACGATACACGGAACAAGAGATACTACAAGAGGCTACCCCGATTTTTCCCAACACAGTTGTGGTGCGCGATCTGGATCACTATGAGATCCGGCGCGAAAGTGGTTTGGTCAAGCTGGCACCGTCACACAAAAAACCCGCAGACGGGGCGCGACCGGTGCAATCCGAGTAGGACCGAAAGTCGTGACTCGGCTGTCAAGATTCCTTTGACCACTAGATAGCAGTTACTCCTCCGGTTCCCCTAATTCCTCCACAGATGTGTCTACGTACTTGTCGCCAATCTCGATCAGCATGCGTGGGATGTCGTCGATGATGGGGTACTTGCGACCACAGTCGGGTTCCTGGCACACCAGCCACACGTCGTTGACCAGCTCCAATTGGCCGGGATCGTCGCCTTCTTTGCGAGTCGGGCCGCTCACACAGGCCGGACAGCGCAGGATCTCCAATAGTTCATTGCTAACCATTGCTTTCCTCCAACATAGGATGAGGCCAGCGCCATTATATCACAAAGCGGGGTTGGATTCAATCTGCCGGAAGTGCGTGTATTCTGGATTACTACGGAAAGCGCGGAACTTGATCGTCCGATTGACCGTCTATACAACGACCGATACCATGGAATCTAGGGTGGGGGGATGACGCAAAGGGATAACGGGAGATCACTCTCTGGGGGGCAACCCCGCCGATCGACGGGTAGCTCCTACCATAGTAGCACCTCCTCGCCAGAGGGGCAGCCGCGCCGCCCCCCTGACCAGCACTACGTGCGGCCTCCACAGGGACGTTCCGCTCCATTACCCTATGCGCGCCAGCCCCAATCTCCCCAAAGCTACTGGGTGCCGCCGCCGGCACCCGAACCTCAGCGGCGGCGGAGTTTTGCTTCTCTGTTTCTGGCATCGATTCTGGTCGTCGTTCTCCTTTTCTTTGTGGTGGCTTGCGGCCTCGCTGCCGCCTATGTTGCCATTGCCGCTGATCTGCCATCGGCGGATGCACTGCGGAGCCAGTCTGCTACCTTTGTCAGCACCAAGATCTATGACCGCCACGGCCACCTGTTGTACGAGATTTTTGATCCCAATGCTGGCCGGCGTACCCTGGTTCCCTACGAGGAGATGTCATCGCACCTGATCAATGCCACGGTCGCAACAGAGGATGAGCGCTTCTGGCAGCACCCCGGTGTAGATCCCATTGGTATCATTCGTGCCGTGATACAGAATGTAACGGAGGGACAAATCGTATCGGGGGCGAGCACGATTCCTCAGACTCTGGTTGATAATGTGTTTCTGACGTTCGAGGAGCGTACTGAGCAGACGATGGTCCGCAAAGTCCGCGAGGCGGTTTTGGCAGCGGAAATCAGCCGCCGTTACTCCAAGCAAGAGATTCTTGAAATCTATTTGAACGAGGTCAACTTTGGCAACCTGGCATACGGCGTTGGGGCCGCGGCTGAAACCTACTTTGGCAAAACCGCTGGTGATCTCACGCTTGCCGAAGCCGCCATGCTGGCTGGTCTGCCGCAAGCGCCAGCCTATTGGGATCCGTACACAAATTGGGAGGGAGCC
>JASFOV010000492.1:0-4005 GCA_050116355.1 Anaerolineae bacterium | reverse complement strand
TAACCCAAGGCCACCAGCCGGTGCGACAGATGATCTTTACCGGGTGTGGTCAGGGGATTCAAATGGCGCCGCAACCGTGAGACGATCACCAGCGTCGTGTCAAAGAGGGGCAAGCCCATGATCAGCACCGGCACCATCCACGTAACGATCTGGATGCCCTCCGGGAAGCGCAGCTTGATGGCGACCGACGCCAGCACAAACCCCAGGAATAGGCTACCGGCATCTCCCATAAAGATGCTGGCCGGGTTAAAGTTGTAGAGAAGAAATCCAAAGCAAGCGCCTACCAGCGCCGCCGACAGCGCACCCACCAGGTACTGGTCGTTCATCGCTGCCAGCAACAGAAAGAAGATAGCGGCAATGGCCCCAATCCCGCCGGACAGACCATCCATATTGTCCAACAGATTCATCGCATTAGTAACGACGACCACCCAGCCCAAGGTGAGGACAATGTTGACCCACTCCCAGGGAAAGGTGCCGACATAGACGCCAGTCAACACCAGGAGTGAAGCGGCCAGAAGCTGACCGGCGAGCTTCAGCATCGGGCCTAGGCCACGCCGGTCATCCCACAGACCCAGAAAGGACATCAGACTGGCCCCCACCAAGATACTCACGAGCTCGTCCAGCCGGAACCGGTCGCCAAAGATAAACAGGGCCGCGATGAATGCACCAAAAATAGCTACGCCCCCCAAGAGGGGGATGGGATCGACGTGGATCTTGCGGGCGTTAGGCCGGTCAATGATGCCCAGACGCAGCGCGACCCGGCGAACCAAGGGAGTAGCGCCAATGGCCAGCACCAACGCACTGGCAAAGATGAGCATAAACGTGGTGGTCATATTCCGCTCCGGTTACTCTTCCTCGATCCGGATGGTTCTAATCGTGTCGCCTGCATAGTCCGGGTTTTGGGTCGGGTCACGGGGTGTGAGGGCTTGCAGTACATCCATGCCTTCGATGACGCGCCCAAAGACCGTATGCCGTCCGTCCAGCCAGGGGGTGGGCTCGTAGGTGATGAAGAACTGGCTGCCGTTGGTGTTGGCCCCGGCATTGGCCATGGACAGGACGCCGGGTGCATCATGGAGTAGATCTGGATCGAATTCATCGGCGAACTGGTAACCAGGCCCTCCCGCCCCAGTTCCGGTCGGATCCCCAGCCTGGGCCATAAAGCCGGGAAGAACCCGGTGGAAGGTGGTATCATCGTAGAAGCCATCACGCGCCAGGTACACAAAGTTGTTTACGGTGTTGGGCACCTGGCCGGCATACAACTCTACCACGATATCGCCTTTCTCCGTCACAATGGTCGCCTGGTATGACTTTGTTGGATCGATGATCAGGGGCGGCGGAGCGTCATAGAAATTGTTGCGCTGGGCCGGGGGCAGCGCACCGGCGCCCCCTTTCGGTTCGGCCCCATTGGCTGGAACGCTGCTTTGCCCCTGCAGTTGCGCCAGAAATGCCTCGAGTGTCTCCTTCTCCCTTTCGGGGGCCAGCGCTAGGGCTTCCTCGACAGCGGCAATCGCCTCCTCGGTGCGCCCAGTCTCCTGGTAGAGCAATGCCAGGTTTTTGTAGCTGTTCCAATCGTTGGGCACCAGCTCAATGACATACTCGTTGGCGGCGATGGCTTCTTCAAGGCGCCCCTGGCGGGCATAGACATAGGCTAGCGCACTATGGGCTTGCGGGCTGGTCGGGCTCAGTTCTAGCACCTGTAGAAAAGTCTCCTCGGCCGCATCCCACTCCTCGGCATCCATCTGCGCGCGGCCAATTTCACTCAGCTCCTCGACCTGCTGCACGACTTCGGGATCAAGATTGGCGGGAGTCTCCCCCGTCAACTGGGCCAGGAACCCTTGCATGGCCGCTACTTCACTGTCCGGCGCCAGTTGCAGGGCCCGTTGTGCCTCGGCAATCGCCTCGTCGGTGCGGCCCAACTGCTGGTACAGGATGGCCAAATTCTTGCGGTTGGTATAATCATTGGGACGGATCTCGGTCGCCCGCAGATAGACCTGGAGCGCATCTTCGTAAGCACCTTGCTGAGTCATGGCGTAAGCCAGCGCACTCAGAGCCTCCATCGAGTTCGGGCGCAGTTCCAAGGCCTGACTGTACGCGTCCATCGCCTTGTCCCACTGTTGCTGCTGGACATACAGTTCGCCCAAGAGCAGGTAGGTCTGCAGGTACTGGCGGTCCAGCTCCAGCGACTGCTCATACTTGGCCAGTGCTTGCTCAGTATCCCCCAGGGCCAAATAGGTCTGGCCCCACTCATTCCAGAGCTGGGCATTGTGGGGGCTTAGGCTCAGCGCATCTTCATAGTAATCCAACGCAGTCTCGAGATGGGACTGACGCTCCTCCCCTTGGCTGAGCCCGCCCCAGGTGCGGTGCAGCCGGGCCAGGTTGGCCGAATGGTCAGTATTCAACGGTGCGATCTCCCGCGCCTCCAGGAGGCTGGCTTCAGCGAGCTGCAGATCTTGGGCGCTCCCTTGGCCCGATTTGGCCCTTTCCATGAATGCCCGTCCGAGGAACAGGTAGTAGAAGTCCTGATTCCGATCCAGACTTACCGCTTGGTCATAGAAGTAGATGGCGCCCTCCCACTGCCCAACCTTCTCCGAGCTCAAGCCTTGCTTGTACAGAATGTCGGCTCGCACAATGCTGACGTTGCTGGCCACGATCAACACCGCCACCAGGAGCGGGAACACCACAGCCGACGCGACCAAGGTGATATCAGCCAGCTGGCCCTGCCAGCGCCAAGGTTTCGTTTTGCGCCGGAACCCAAAGGCCAGCACGCCACCTAGCGCCAGCATCAGCACGAAAGCCGCCACATAGTACACGGTGATGGTATCCGCCAGGGGATTCGCTGCGCCGGGCCGGTCGATGGTGACCGGTTTCAGGTTGGAGGCGTGTACGAGAGCAAAGATCAAGCCCCCGCCCAGCGTTATGAGGGCCAAAATGCCCAAGGCCACCAACCAGTCTCGTGGCTCCCTGCCATCCGATTCAGCTCGCGTTGCCAGGTCGCCGAGGCCGACAAGCGCGATCATGGCCCAGGTGACTAGGAACAGAACCAACATGACCAGCGATGGCTCGCCGCGGCTTTCGGTAAGCGAACGCCAGAAGGTAGCCAACGCACCCGGATTGCCCTGCTGGATGGTCGTAAAGTCGAAGAGCATGGTGCTCAGGATCAAGGTGGCGATCACGCTCAGGGCCAGGATCGATCCCTGCCAATCATCAAGCGGCATGCGAGGGCCGTTCGGAGATGCATCGTCCGCTGTCCGCCGCCGGCGCCGGCGGGCCGGGGCCTCGTCGGCCTGTGACTCTTCCTCCAAGACCTCCATCTGCTCGGCCTGCAAGGCCAAGCGCATGCCAACCACAACCATCATGCCCGCAACGACCCAGAAATAGGTCCGCGTGGCGGCGATAGCAATGCCAAAATGGATCTCGATAAAGTGAGCCACGACCGTTGAAAGCAGTGCCAACATCCACAGCGCATAGCGGCCGCCCAGCGCTTCCCCCACCTGCGGGCGGATCATGGCCCGCACCAACATGACCAGTACATAGATAGCCAGACCAGCCATGACGCCGAGTGGGACACCGACCCCCAGATAGGGTGGGCCCAGCCAGGCCCATGTGCCCAGGGCCCCGGCCACAGCGCCCAGGATCCACAGAGCGACAAAGGTCCACATGTCCCGGCGACTTTGTACAAATCCCAGCCACTTCAGGCCATAATAGAACACACTGGCGAACAGGAGCATATACGCGACAAAGCCCACCCCGCCGGTGATGACCAGGGCATCAAATGTCTCGTTGTGCGAGCGGTCGGGTGAGGCATTGCGCTTCTCATACTGGGCCAGGTCAGGTGGATAGAAGCGGTTGTAGGCCACATACATCGACTCGGGACCGTAGCCAATCAGCGGCCGCAGCGCGTTCAATGTATCCGGTCCGCCCCCTTGCCCGGGAACATCAAGGGGCTCGTGCGGGCTGATCATTTCCAACGCCCCCTCCCAGATCAAGAGCCGGACCTTGCCCGTC
>JASFOV010000491.1:0-4030 GCA_050116355.1 Anaerolineae bacterium | reverse complement strand
TGAGACGTATTTGCCCCAACAGATGAGTCGCGACGAGATCGAAGTCGAGGTCCGCAAGGTTATTGACGAGGTGGGGGCAACCGGTCCGCAGGATATGGGCAAGGTGATGAAGCCCCTCATGAACCGCCTCAAGGGCCGCGCTGACGGCAAGGTGATTAACCAGATCGTGCGGGGCATCCTGGTCGAGTAACCGGCGATGCTCAACAACGCATCCAGCAGATCTGTGCGCTCAGCCCGCCAGTCCGTCCAGAACGATCGTTGGCGGGTTGTACGGGCCGTTCTGCTGGGCCTGTTCCTGGCGGGCGTGATCAGCGCTGTTCTGCTGGTCGATCTGCTGTCTTTCAGCCGGGTGATCCTGAATGCGGGCGATGTCAGTGGTGTTGATATCCTAGCCCCCTACGCCCTAACCTACGAAAGCGAAATCCGCACACGCCAAGCCCAAGATGCCCGGGCTTCTCTGGTCCAGGATATCTACGATCCCCCCGATGTTACAGTCGCCCGGCAGCAAGAGGTTCTGGCTCGCCAGATCCTGGACTATATGAGCACCGTGCGGCAAGACGAGTATGCCAGCGCTGAAGAAAAGGCGCGCTTGATCTCGGTAATTCCGGATCTGAGACTGTCCCCGGAGGCTGTGGAGACTATTCTGGGCTTGGATGAAGCGGAATGGCAGGAAGTCAGGGACGAGACGGTGCGGGTTCTGCTCCGTGCCATGCAAGGCGAGATCCGGGAGAGTCAGGTGCCTGCCCTTCGCCGCCAGGTGCCCACGCTGATCAGTTACAGCCTAACCGATGACCAGTCGCTCGTCGTCGAATCGATTGTCAGCAGTCTGGTCACGCCCAACACCTTTTTCGATGCGGCCCGAACGGAAGAGGCCCGGCAGCAAGCGCGGGATGATACACCGCCGGTCCCTGTAACCTATCAGCGGGGCGAGGCGATCGTGCGCGCTGGCGACTTGGTGCGCGCCGTGGACATCGAGGCGCTGGACCAGTTTGGCTTGCGGCAGCAGGAAACTCGCTGGGAATCGGTCATCGGTGCGGTGGCGCTGGCTCTCATCCTGACCCTGCTGTTGGCTCTTGTCATCAGCCGTCTCCAGCCCAATCTCTGGGGGCGCTGGCGAGCGGCGTTGGTGACTATCCTGCTCATTGCCCTCTTTGTGCTGATGGGACGCTTGATGCTGCCCTACACCGATACGGTGGTCCCTTACCTGTATCCCCTTCCGGCGCTGTCCATGCTCTTGGCCATCCTCTTTGGACCGGCCCTGGGCATCTCGGTGGGTGTGATCGTTGCGCTGCTGGGAGCCTATCTGGCGGGTGGCTCGATGGAGATCACGGTCTATCTCTTGGCCGGCACCCTCATGGGGGCGCTGGCCCTGGGCCAGGGGGAGCGAATCCGCACCTTCATGCGGGCCGGTCTAGCCATCGCGCTGACCAATGCGGCGGTCATCCTCCTGTTCGGACTCCTAGCCCCTGAGCAGGATATGTTGAAAGTGGCGATCGAAGCCCTGGTTGGTGTCGTGTCAGGCGCGCTCGCCGCGAGCCTGACGTTGGCCGCGTTCTTTATCCTGAGTGCACTGCTGGATGTGGTCACTCCCTTCCAGCTGATCGAACTCTCGCGCCCAACGCACCCCCTGTTTCGACAGCTATTGTTCAAAGCGCCGGGCAGCTACCACCATTCGCTCCTGGTGGCCAATATGGCTGAGGAGGCGGCCGAACGGATCGGCGCCGATGGATTGCTCACCCGCGTCGGGACCTACTATCATGACATTGGCAAGACGGTGCGCCCGTTCTTTTTCACCGAGAACCGGGTGGGCCAAGTGAATCCCCATGAGCGGCTTGATCCGCGCACCAGCGCCCGGATCATCATCAGCCATGTTTTGGATGGTCTGGAGCTGGCGGAGCAGTACCGTCTTCCCTCAGCTGTCCGGGCTTTTATTCCGGAGCATCACGGTACGGGATTGACGTTGGCCTTCTATCGGATGGCGGTCAAGGCGGCGGCCGAGACCGGCGAAGAGGTGAACGAAGAAGATTTTCGCTATCCCGGTCCCAAGCCGCAGACCCGAGAGACCGCCATCCTGATGTTGGCGGATGGCTGCGAAGCGCGCATCCGCAGCGCGGAGCCGCAATCCACAGAAGAGATCGAGCGTCTGATCCGGGACACAATCACCGCCCGGCTCGACTCGGGGCAGCTGAACGAGAGCGATCTGACCTTGCGCGATCTGGAGAATATCGCCGAAGCATTTGCTGATGTCCTGCAGGGCGTATACCATCCCCGGGTCAAGTATCCCGAACCGGTCAAAATCATAGGTCCCGATGGTCGCGAGACCGAGATTTAGAATAGGCAGATCCCATGGAGATCGACGTCCAGATAGCGCCCGAATTTGCCACGGCTGTATCAGAGACGCATCTGCAAGAGGTTGTCCGGACCACCTTGGCGGAGGAGGGTCAGGCTGGCGAGGCAACGCTGGTCGTCACCAGCGATCAGGGGATTCGGACGTTGAACCGCGACTACTTGGGGGTGGATGCACCCACCGACGTCTTGGCCTTTAGCGCCCGCGAAGAGGCCGAACCCTTTGTGGTCGCGCCTGGAGCGGAGACCTATTGGGGCGACGTGATCATCTCCTATCCCCGGGCTGTGGCGCAAGCGGCCGAGCGCGATCACCCAGTCGAACGTGAGCTGGACCTGCTGGTGGTCCACGGACTGTTGCATCTGCTGGGCTACGATCACGCGACCGCCGACGACAAGGCGCGTATGTGGTCCCGGCAGGACGCCATCTTGGCCAGACTGTAATCAGCCGTCCGGTTGTCCCTCGAGCACGGCCTGTACCGCGGCCCATACATCCAGCTGCCCCCAGCCGTAGATCTGGTTGGGGACGCTGTCCGCCGTATCTGTGTCGCAGCCGCAGACAATGGGTTGGGAACTGCTGTCGCCTGCGAGCGATTCGGGCGGGACGCCGCCAGGACAGGCAGCGTCCACGGTGAGGGGCTGGGCCGTCGTGATGAGGATCGCTTCGGTGCGGTCCACGTCCCCGACTAGGCTAGGGTCTGCCGACCAAAGCAGGGCCACTGCACCAGCGACGTGGGGCCCGGCCATGGACGTTCCTCCGCTACTGGCATAGCCGTCGGGTACCGAAGAGCGGATATCTACCCCTGGCGCGACGATATCTGGTTTGGGGCGGCGACTGTTGTCGACGGTCACCGGGCCGCGACTGCTGAACCCAGCCACTGTCTCATCCGGTCGCACCGCTCCGACACTGAATACGGCATCGTATAGCGCGGGTGGATGCTCGACTGTGCCGCAGGCCGGGCCCTCGTTCCCGGCGCTTACAACCATCATCTGACCTGCTGACCGCAAATTCTCCACCGCGATACGCAGCGTGTCGGGCTGGCACCCCTCCATTGCCGGACAGCCCCACGAGTTGTTGACCAGATGCGCTCCACGCGCTGGGTCGCCATCGCGCAGAGGATCGCCCTGCAGCGGGAATGGGGCCAGCAGGAACTCCATGCAACTAAGATAGCTGCCTGGATTGCCGAGGCCGTGGCGCATATTGCGACAGGCGATCCAGCGCGCATCTGGCGCCACGCCGATCTGATTCTCACCGTCGCGTCCTGTCATGGTGCCGGTGGTGTGCGTGCCGTGACCGGTGTCGTCCCACGGTTCAGGTTGTCCATCCCAGGCATCGTACCAGTGATAGTCGTGGTTCGCAGCCTGCCCATCCCAGCCCAGGTATGTTTCTCTGAGGGCCGGATGTTGCCAGTCCACACCGGTGTCGGCGTCGCCCACCACGAGGCCCTGCCCCGTGTATCCCATTTCCCAGACGCGATCGGCGCCAATTTCGCGCACGTTCCATTCCACGCCGCGGGGGCCGGCAGGGTCGATGTCAGGCAGCGTGAAGGAATAGGGATAGCGGCGCATTCCCGGCTGGAACAGGGTGTAGGCCACACCCGCCTGCCGGGCAAGGGTGCGCCGGAGCCCGGGATGCTCCTGGATTTCGAGCATATTGATCAAATAGTGGGGACGGTACGCAATTCCG
>JASFOV010000490.1:0-4046 GCA_050116355.1 Anaerolineae bacterium | reverse complement strand
GCTCGGTTTCTATGCCCGGCGCGCGCGATCAGTCAATAAGATCCTGCCCTGGGATCACCTGGATGCTGGCATATCGAAACGCTACCTCGTCCGCGACTATGAGGCTGCATTGCGGGCAGAAACCCGTCCCGACTGCCGGGAGCAGTGCTATGCCTGCGGAATCCTCACGGCGTTTCACACGGAACGCGGTGGCCTGGCTGTGGACGCATGGGGTTGCCCTCCGGTGCCAGCCAGCAACACTGTCCAAGAGCCGGTGGCCCATGACGGATGAGCAAGCACCAAAACAGCGACTGCGGATCTGGTTCGCCCGGGGGCCAGAGTTGCGCTACGTGTCGCATCTCGATATGGCTCGGACGTGGGAGCGGTCCTTCCGCCGGGCCGGTCTGCCAGTGGCCTACTCGCGTGGCTTCAATCCGCGCCCGCGGTTTCAGATCGCGTCAGCGCTCCCGGTGGGCGTCACGGGTCGCGAAGAGTTGACCGACGTATGGTTGGACGCGCCCCTCGATCCGCAGGAACTGCTCGACCGGTTGCGACCTGCGTTGCCCATAGGCCTGGACGTACTGGATGCCAAAGAAGTAGATCTACGTGCGCCGTCCCTCCAGTCACAGATGCGCGCGGCCCGCTATGTCGTGACCGTCGTCAGCCAGGAGCCGGTAGCGGCCATCCAAACACGGATCGACTCCCTGCTGGAAGCGCCCGTGATCATGCGTCAGCGCCACCACAAGGGAAAGATGCAGCCGTACGATCTGCGGCCCTTGGTCCAGAGCGTGGCGGTCGAGCCGCAGGGGGACAAGGAGCGCATCTTGTCCATGCGTCTACAGGCGAGCCCCCAGGGAGCGGGGCGCCCCGACCAAGTTCTGGATGTATTGGGGCTGTCCACGGTTCCGTTCTCCATCGAGCGTACCAACCTGTACTTCGAGTTTGACAAATAGCCGAGAGATGGTATAATCGTCTTTTGCAAGCATGGCGGCGGGATCCGTGCCGGTCCCACCGCTTATTGATGTCGTGTAGTTGTATTCCGGTGGTTGGAGGAAGATCCTCATGTATGCAGTAATCAAAACAGGTGGCAAGCAGTACCGGGTGACCCCCGGGGATTCCATTGACGTCGAGCGCTTGCCCTACGAGGTTGGAGAGCAGATCGAACTTGATCAGGTGCTGCTAGTGGCCAATGGCTCGGGGGCAACGGTCGGGCAGCCGCTTGTAAAGGATGCGAAAGTTAAGGCTACGGTGACTCGCCAGGCCAAAGGGCGCAAGGTGGTCGTGTTCAAATTTCGCTCCAGCAAGCGGTATCGCCGCAAGAAGGGGCACAGGCAGTTCTACACTCGCCTGCGCATTGACGAGATCGTAGCCTAGGGCACGAGTTAGAAAGGATCGGGAACGATGGCACACAAAAAGGGTGGCGGTAGCAGTCGGAATGGGCGTGACAGCCAGTCTCAGCGGTTGGGTATCAAGCGCTTTGACGGAGAAGCGGTCACGGCTGGCAGTATTTTGGTCCGCCAGCGCGGTACCAAGTTTCTACCGGGCACCAATGTTGGGCTTGGACGGGACCACACGATCTTTGCCACCGTTGACGGCTATGTAAAATTCGAAACGATCCGGAACAAGCGGAAGCAGATAAGCGTGTATCCGGAGCAAGTAGCAGAGTAAAGGGACAGACGATGAAGAGTGGTATTCATCCCAAGTACTATCCAGAGGCACAAGTGATCTGCGCCTGTGGCAACACATGGACCACAGGTGCTACCGAAGAAGTGATCCGCACCGACGTTTGTTCGGCCTGCCATCCCTTCTTTACGGGCGAACAACGAATCGTGGATACGGCCGGTCAGGTGGAACGCTTTATGCGCCGCCTGGAAAAGAAGGTCGAGATCGAGACCGACGCTCCAGAGGAAGCTGCAGAAGAAGCCGAGGCCTAACGCTTTGGTGATCCATCGGGGGCAGAGTGAGAGCTTTGCCCCCTTTTCATTTCGGGAAGTGACGAATGCGGAACAGCTACAACGGCGGATGGATCGAGGTTGTGTGTGGCAGCATGTTTAGCGGCAAGACGGAGGAGATGATCCGTCGCGTACGCCGGGCCCGCATCGCCAAGCAACAGGTCCAGGTCTTTAAGCCAGCCTTGGACGACCGCTATCACGCGGAGCAGGTCGCCTCGCACAATGGACTCCAATGGGAGGCGTTGGCCGTGCGGACTGCGCACGAAATCCTGGAACGGCTGCATCCTGATACAACGGTGGTGGCCGTGGACGAGGCCCAGTTCTTTGACTGGGAATTGTCGGAGGTATGCAACGAGCTGGCCGAGAGCGGCCGCCGGGTCATTCTGGCTGGGCTGGATATGGATTTTCGTGGGGAGCCTTTCGGGCCGATGCCGCTGCTCATGGCTGAAGCGGAAGAGGTGACCAAGCTGCAGGCCATCTGTGTGTCGTGTGGTGCGCCGGCCAGTCGAACGCAGCGACTCATTGATGGCCGGCCGGCGGCCTATGACGATCCGATCATTTTGGTCGGTGGCAGCGAATCATATGAAGCCCGCTGCCGCCGCTGCCACGAGGTGCCCCGCCGGCCACAGTAGCTGCGGCGGATCGTTAGACAACAAAACAGGGTCGGAGGCTGATGGGAGCCTCCGACCCGTTTCTTGTTCCAGGGAGCCCTAAAGAAGAAACAGGTCCGTTAAGGCCGTGTCTTCTTCACATTCAGACAGAAGCGATCCACCCCTACGATTTCCACCTCATGGCCGGCCTCGATGGGACCGTCCGTGGCGATGGCATCCCACAGCTCGCCCTTGATAAAGACGGTCCCCGCTGGATCCAACGGTGTGCGCGCTTCAGCGATCCTGCCAATCAGCCCCTCGCGGCCGGTCACTGCTGGACGTCTTTGAGTCTGAAGCACTTTGGCAATGGCAAAAGCAAAGAACAGCCCGGTGACGATTGCTACCGAAACCACGGCCGTGATCGAAACCTGGTACAGGGGCGAGTTGAACAGGAGTAGCGCGCCGGCTACCAAGGAGACGATGCCGCCCACCGTTAGCACGCCATGGGTGGGTGCTTTCAGGTCAACGACAAAGAGCACAAAGGCGAGGCCGATGAGGATCAGGCCGGTGTAGTTGACCGGCAGTACGCCGAGTGCATAGAAGGCCAGCAGCAGGCAGAGGGCGCCTATGATGCCGGCGGCATACCCCCCCGGGCTGGATAGCTCGAACAGGATGGCGTTGATGCCCACGGTCAGCAGGATAAAGGCGATGGTCGGATTGGTGATGATGTGCAGAAACTGTTCCACAAAGTTCATGGGTACTTCTTGGACGGTTGCGCCCGCGGTCTGCAGCACCACCGGCTGATCCTGGATCTCAACCTGCAAGCCATCCATCTGTTCCAGCAGGTCCTCCAGATCCCGGGCCACAAAGTCAATGACCCCCATCTCGAGCGCTTCCTGGGCGGTGGCCGCCTTGGCCTCTTCGATGGCCGACTCGGCCCAATCGGCGGCCTGCTCTCCCCGTCGACCGGCCAAGGCTCGAGCTTGGGCTTTGAGGTCTTCTTTGACTTTGGTCTCCAAGGTTTCGCCCAAGTCTTCACCCTGGCTACCGACGGGACTGGCCGCGCCAATGGTCGTACTCGGTGCCATAGCCGCTATGTGCGCGGCCAAGGTGATGAGCGTGCCCGCCGAGGCGGCGTAAGCGCCCGGCGGCGATACATAGACGACGGTGGGCACGTTGGCGTCGAGCAGGGCTTGGACGACCTTGTTCATCAGATCGGTTTGGCCGCCGGGCGTATCAAGCTGGATGATCAGGACTTCGGCCCCGTCGCTCTCGGCGGTTTCGATGCCGCGCTCGATATAGCTGATCATGATCGGGGTGACAGGGCCCTCGATCTCCAGTACGTCGATCTGGCGCGCCTCTTGCGCTTTTGTGTTGCCTGCTACCGAGAGCAGTAATGCCAGCCACAGCAAGATGTGAGCTGACTTGTCCCGGATCTGTTTCATGTCACTCACCCTTCCAGCGTTCCAATTCCGTTGATCCCATTATACTCCAAGTTGCGACGAATATCAACTGCCCAACAAAA
>JASFOV010000489.1:0-4050 GCA_050116355.1 Anaerolineae bacterium | reverse complement strand
CATCCCCTACACCGATCGCCTGGATTATGTCTGCTCGATGTACAACAACTTTGGCTACGTCCTCGCCGTGGAGAAGTTGATGGGCATCGACGTGCCGGAGCGGGCGGAGTATATCCGCATCCTGATGGGCGAACTGACCCGGGTGGCCAACCACCTGCTGGCGGCGGGCTTTTTGCTCAACGAACTGGGCAATATGTTCACCGGCATGCTATATGCCTTTCGCGCGCGGGAGTACATCCTGGACCTGTTTGAGGCAGCCGCAGGCTCGCGTATCATGTGCAATTACTTCCGCTTCGGCGGTGTGGCCCGCGACTTGCCCACAGGCTGGCTGGAGCAATGTCGGTCAGTGGTGTTCGACCTGTTGGAGCGAGCTACGGACGAGATCGAAGAACTGATGACAGGCAACGAGATCCTGATCGCGCGCTGCCGCGGCGTGGGCGCCATGCGCTGGCCGGACATGATCGCCTACGGTGTGTCCGGACCGTTGCTGCGCTCGGCGGGGCTGGACTATGACCTGCGCAAGGTGGAGCCGTACTCGATCTATGACTCGTTCACGTTCGACATCCCGACGCATACCACCGGCGACCTGTATGACCGCTACCGGCAGCGCATTGCCGAAGCGCGCGAGAGCGTGCGCATCCTGAAGCAAGCGTTGGAACGGATGCCGGCCCAGGGCCCCATCCAGAGCGGCAAGAAGGCATGGAACCCCAAAGTGCCGCCGGGCGAGATCTACAGCCGGGTGGAGCATCCCAAGGGTGAGCTGGGCTTTTATTTGGTCAGCGACGGCGGGACCCATCCCTACCGTTACCATGTGCGTTCCTCGGGTTTTGTCAACCTGGGTGCATTGGAGGCGATGACCGCCGGACACCTGCTGGCCGACGCCCTACCCATCTTTGGCAGCGTCGACGTGACGCTCGGCGAGGTCGATCGCTAGCGCACAACCATCCCATCTATTTGACACCTCCCCCGCTGCATAGTACAATACCCCCCAGGGGTATAGCCCCTAGACCACTGGACGGGAAGCGAAAGGAGAGGTCCGAATGAGCGCAAAGTTGTGGGCTGTGTTGGGCTGGTTGAAGGCGAATCTGGTGTGGTCGATCCCGGCCTCGATGTTGCTGGGGTTGGCCTTTGGCGCGCTGTTCCAGCCGGCGTTTCTGAAATCGCTGGTCCTGCCGTTGACCTTGCTGATGGTCTACCCGATGATGGTCAACCTGCAGATCAAGAAGGTCTTTTCCGGGCAGGACTATAAGCTGCAATTGACGACCCTGTTCATCAACTTTGGCATCGTGCCCTTTGTGGCCTTTGGTATCGGCCGCCTGTTCTTCACCGACAACGTATTCGCCGCCCTGGGCCTGTTGTTGGCGGCGACCCTGCCGACCAGCGGCATGACCATCTCGTGGACGGGGTTCGCCCGGGGCAACCTCGACGCCGCGATCAAGATGGCCATCATCGGACTGATCATCGGTTCGCTGGCCACGCCGCTGTACGCCGAATGGCTGATGGGCGCCACGGTCGAGATTCCGCTGACCAAGATCTTCCAGCAGGTGGCCACCGTCGTCTTTTTGCCCTTGATCCTGGGCTATGCCACGCAGCGCTTCATCATCTGGAAGTTCGGCGCCGAACGGTACCGGCGGCAGGCCAAACCGCGCTTTCCCCTCTTTTCCACACTGGGGGTGTTGGGCATCGTATTCGTGGCCATGGCACTCAAGGCCGACACCATCCTGTCCAACCCGCTCGACCTGTTGCTGATGTTCGTGCCGCTGATCGTGTTCTACGCCTTTGCCTTCGTGCTGGGCACGGTCAGCGGCAAGCTGCTGTTCCCGCGCGACGACGCCATCGCGCTGGTCTATGGCACCGGCCCCAAGAACCTGTCGATCGCGCTGGCCATCGCCATGAACGCCTTTGGCCAGCAGGGCTCGGACATCGCGCTGATCATCGCCCTGGCCTACGTCATCCAGATCCAGACGTCGGCCTGGTGCAACAAGTTCGTGGACCGCTGTTTCGGCGCGCAAGAGGCGGTGGAGGCGCCGGCCCTGGCACCCGAACAGGCGTAGACCGGGCCAGATCGCGGCTCTTTCCCCGTAACCTTTGGAGTAGGGTTCCGTCCAGCCTGTAGGCAGAGTCCAAAAATCTCTTCCAAGCGGCCCGGTCTTTTGGGACGGCCCCTTCGGGGAGATCATCGTAGCGGTGAGCTCAACCGGCGACGCCCAGTGCGTGGCCACGGGCCTGAACTACCGGGTGGACACTCCGGAGATTCTGGAGTGGATCTACGACCAGTTCCCAGGCGAGGAGTAACTAGATTGGCAAAGGCGGCGGGCCCAAGGGCTCGCCGCTTTTCTTGTTGCCCCCTTGCGGGCAATTGGTCGCACCCGGGGGTGCTCCCTCCTCGATTGTTCTACAGCCTGGTACGAGCCCCGAGTTCTTGCCGGGTCCCTTGACCTGGAAGCAATCGTCCAGCCCCAAGCTCCCGCCGAGGTCTTGGCCCGGCTGATGGGAGACCTGCCGGCAAGTGAGTGGCGCGCTTGCGGCAACACTGTACGCTCGAAAAGAGGCTTGACAGGCGCGGGTGAGTTTTGTATAATTGAGCCAACCGGAAGGCAAGATGGATTGTGCCCGGGGACGCATGTATGGCTGACGATCACTATGATACCTTGGGGGTGGAGGCGGATGCCACCCTCGAACAGATCAAATCCGCTTACCGCAAGAAGGCCAAGTCGCTGCACCCCGACCACTGTGGCGGGGGCGGCGGGCCGTTCCGCGCGGTTCAGGAAGCATACGAGGTGCTGAGCGACCCGCAGCAGCGGCAGGCCTACGATTGCGAGCAGGCCCGTGCGGAGAGAGCCCGGCAACAAGCCCGGCGGGTCAGGCCGGACCCCCTACGACGGAGACGGGCACCGGTGGAACCGCTGGCGCCGGCCGCTCCCCCCGGCTTTTCCCCGGCCGATCCGTTCGGTGCGTCCTTTTCCTCGCTGCTGGACGAGTTGTTGGGCGGGCCGCCACCGCGCAGCCGGCGACGGAGTGAGGGACTGCACGTCGAGGTCGAGCTGAGCGCGGAAGAAGCCCGCCGCGGCGGCCGGTTCCAGGTGCTGTTGCCGGTGATCAGCCACTGCCCTACGTGCCAGGGCTACGGGGCGCTGGGTCGCACGGTGTGCATGGACTGCCGCGGTCGGGGCAGCGTTGCACGCGAGGTTCCCCTGGTGGTGCGGTTCCCGGCGGGTGTGATGGACGGGGATGCGGCGGCGCTGGGCCTCGACTCGATCGGCCTACGGGGCGCCGAGCTCACCGTTCACTTCCGGGTTGCTGGCTACTGGTAGGGGCTCCCCTAGGCATCCAATCCTTCGCGTCCCAGCAGTCCCAGAATCAGGGATAGCTCCCCCCGGTGATGGATCTCGTGCTCGATGACGTGGGCAATGAACTCGATGAGTGGCCTCGTTTCGCCCCACTGGGCTTCGAACTCCTGGTCAAGATCGGTGTCATCAAGCGTTTCCAGGTACTCGATTGTCTGTTTGTGAATGCCGGCCAGCAAGGCTTGGATCGACTGTAGTGTCTGATACTCGTCTTTGCTAAACTGAGGCGGGAACTCGGCGATCTCTCGCGTCAAGCCATATTGGATCTCGCCGTATTCCTCGTGCGCGATGTGCAGGATGATCTCTCCAACAGAATAGCCGTTCTCTACCGGTGTGTAGGACAGATCCTCGCCGGTGAACTTGTCGATGGTGTCGATCAAGTCCGCTCGTATTTGGCTCCAAAACTGGATGATCTTGGCGACCGTCATCACCAACCTTCCTCGGCCAGGCGTCGCATCACCTGCCCACAAGATAAGCGCCCCCGGCCACGAGGAGAACGCCGATGATGCGCGTGAGGCTCAGTTCGATCTATAAAACATTGTACCCAGATTTCAGGCGTAACGCAAGCGGTGGTGTGAACAAGTCGCGCCTGACCTGGCCCTTGGATGCCGCCGTGGTTGCCACGTTGAGGCGGCACTGTCCTGAGCGGTCTCGCGCAAGAAGCCTTTCATACTCCGTCCGGCAGAGGTTGTAGAAAGGCGGG
>JASFOV010000488.1:0-4052 GCA_050116355.1 Anaerolineae bacterium | reverse complement strand
GAGATGCAGCCGGGCTGGCCACGCTGTACACGGCGGATGGCCAGGTGTTGCCGCCCAACGGCGAGCCGGTGTCCGGCCACGAGCACCTGCAGGTCTTCTGGCAGACGCTGATGGATGCTGGCATCCAAGAGGCTGAGCTAAAGATCAACGAAGTCGAGGACCACGGCGACACCGCCATCGAAGTGTCCAAGTACGTTCTGCGTGGCGGAGAGGGCCAGCAAGTGGACCAAGGCAAGTACATCGTGATCTGGAAGCAGGACGGCGGCCAGTGGAAGCTACACCGCGACATCTTTAACAGCAGCCTGCCCGCCGGCTGAGAACGGGCGGGCCCAGGCAGAGGAAAGGAGACACACCATTAAATTCTTGATTCTGACGACACCGCGGGCGGGCACCGAGCCCCTCGAGGATCGAGCCGCGACCAACCGCGCGGCCAAGGCGGCACTGGAGAAGTGGCTGGCCGATGGCGCGCTGGAGTGCGCCTACCAGTGTCTCGGAGGCGGCGGGGTGGCCATCGCCAGCGCCGACTCGGCGGAGGAGCTGCTGGCTACTATTTGGAGTTATCCGCTGCACGACCAGTTCGAGTGGCATGTGGAACCGGTCGTCGACGTGCTGAAGGCCTTCGAGATCGGCGGGGGCTAGGACCGCGGCAGCAGGCTGCCACAAAGAGCGGCGCAGCTGTCCTGTGAAGGGACAGCTGTGCCGCATCGATCGAGCGCTGCCCGCGGCACAGCGGATCACGTCCGGTGCAAGATATCGAGCGCTTCTTTGACTGTGGCGTCGTCGTGGATGATGGCCGCCAGGGCGGCGGTCATCGCCTGCGGGTCGTCCGCTCCAAAGATGTTGCGGCCCATGGTGATACCGGCCGCGCCGGCGGTCATGGCCGCCTTGACCTCCTCTAGGACCTGGGTCACACTGTCGCGCCGCGAACCGCCGAGGATGACCACCGGCTTGAAGCAGCGCTCGGTGACGTGCTGGAAACCAGGAACATAGGGGACCTTGACCCAGTCGGCGCCGAGCTCGGCGCCCAGCCGGGCGGCCAGCGCTACGTTCTCCAAGGTGCGCATCTCCGGACCACCACCCATGCCACCGGGCACCATCTCGGCCTGCAGGGCCAGGCCCCAGGCGTGCGCCTCGCGGGCGACGCTGGCCAGGTTGTCCAGACTCTCGCGCTCGGTATGATGGCCGGGAAAGGCTGAGATACAGAGCGCGTCGGCGCCCAGGCGCAAGGCTGATTCGACGCCAAACCAGACGGGCGCCGCCACGTCCGGGCCCAGCTTGGTTGGCGCGCCATCGGCCCGCAGGATGAGGCCGACCGGCGCCAGCTCGCGGGCGAACTGCTTGGCGATGCCGAACGAAGTCATGACCGCATCGGCCCCACCGGCCACCACCTTGCGGATCGTCTCGCCCGGGCGCTCCAGCCCGCGGATCGGCCCCAATATCGCGGCATGTTCCGTGGCCACGATCAGCGTCCGCCCCGACGGACGAAAGATGTGGCCCAATCTACGCGTATTCATCAGCACCCTCCTTGGTCTCTTGTTGCCAGATCTCCACCAACGCTTCGAGTCCGGCTACGACCCGGTCGGGATAGATGCCCTTCTCCCGGACCGTTGCCTCGTTGTCCACACCGGTGGTGGTCAGAATCGTGCGCAGCCCGGCCTGCTGCCCGCCCAAGATGTCGGTCTCCAGGCGGTCGCCGACCACCGCGGTCCGCTCTGGCGGGCGGTCCAGGCGCTCGACGGCCAGGTCGAACAGGTGTCGCTGCGGCTTGCCGATGATGGTTGGCACAGCGCCGGTGGCAGCCTGCAGCGCGGCCAGCGTCGTCCCGGCCTCGGGCACCAGGCCCTCCTCGGCCGGGCAGAGCAGATCGGGGTTGGTGCCGACCAGGGGCGCACCCCCCTGCAACAACAGGGCGGCATCCTTGAGCTTGTCGTAGGTCAGCGTCGAATCCCCGCCGACCACGACGGCCGCGACGGGCTGCCGGGCGTCGGGGCGCAGCCTGAACCCGGCCGCCTGGAGCGCCCCCCGCAGCGACGCCTCGCCAATGACGTACAGGGACGCGTTATCCGGGAGCGTGCGCCGCAAATAGTCGACGGTGGCCACGGCGGCGGTTAGGATCGACGGTAGCTCAACCTCCGCGCCGAGGGCGGCCAGCTTGTGCTGGTAGTCCCGCGGGCTCTTGGTGGTATTGTTGGAAGCAACGACGAAGGGGATGCGGCCCGCCCGCAGGAAGGCGAACAGTGTGTGAAAGCCGGGCAGCGGCGTTTCGCCGCGCAGCAGCGTACCGTCGATGTCCAGGATCAAAGCCTCGATGCAGTGGAACTGGAAAGGTTCGCTCACCGGTACAACTCCCCGGCCAGATGTCGGTAGGCGGCGAATTGCTCTTCATAGGGGCCGGCGTGCGTCCCATCCGGCTCGACCCGTCCGGCAGAGACCCAGGACGGGGACTCGTCCCACAGTCCCAGGCCGCGGCCAGCCAGCAGAGCGGCGCCCAGCGCCGGGCCGTGGCTGTAGCGGGTCAACGACAGGGGCACGCCGGTGACATCGGCTATGATCTGCGGCCATAACGGGTTGCGTGTGGCGCCGCCGACCAGCCACAGCCGCTCCAACGGCAGGCCCGCCTGCCGGATATGGTCCAAGGCGCCACGGACCTCAAAGGCGGCGCTTTCGAGCAGGGCACGGCCCATGTCGGCCCGGGTGTGATCGAGGCGCAGCCCGACAAAGCCGCCAGGCGCGGCGGTCTCGCCGGCCGCCAGCTGGCTGCCGTCCAACGGAAAGAAGAACAGGCCGGCGCTGCCCGGCTCCGTCTCGCGCAGCTCCGCGTTGAACGACGCATAGCGTTCCTGGCGGTCTGGCGGCTCAGCCATCCGGTGGCCGGACCATCCGTGGCGCACCCACCACTCCATCCCGGCGCCCAGCGCCCCCAGGAACTGCGACGCGATCCAGCGCCCGGGCACGACGTGGGGATTGAGGCTCATGGTCTCCGGGATTTCGTCCACGTCCGGTGTGTCGACGGCGCCGTTGAGGACCCAGGCCGTGCCGCAGGCTAGCCACAAGCTGCCGGGCGCGGTCGCCCCCAGGGCCAGACCTTCGCAGGCGTGATCCTGGCCGCCGGCCACCAGCGGCGTGCCGGCCGGCAGCCCAGTCAACCGACTGGCCCCGGCTTGAACGCGGCCGAGGATCGCTGTCGAGGGCACGATGGGCGACAACTGCCGGGGCTCGATGCCGGCCAGGTCGCACAGCTCCACGCTCCACGTCCCGGTGCGGATATCAGCCAGCAGTAACTCGCCGGCCATGGAGAGGTCGGTGCCAAACTCGCCGGTGAGCCGGTGCGCGACAAAATCGTTGACCGGCAGAAAGCGCTGGGTGGCGGCGAAGCGGTCGGGAAGCGCCTGGCGCAGCCAACAGATGGAGGGCAAGGGCAGGCCGGCCACCGGCGACCAACCGCTGATGCGGCGCACCCATTGGCTGGTGCCGTCGCCTTGCCAGCCGGCGACGATGGCCTCCGCGCGGCGATCCAGCCAGGTGATGGCGTTGTAGGTGGGCGTGCCGTCGTCCGTGGTAGGGACCAGCGATCCGCCCTGGCTGCTGAGGGCCACGGCCAGGATGCGCCCCTCCGGGGCCTGGGCGCTCTGGACAGCCCGGGTCACGCGGACCACGGCCTGCCAGATCGCCTCCGGATCGAGCTCGGCCCAGCCGGGGCGCGGGGTGAGCAACTGCAGCGCCTGCTCGGCGACGCCCAGCTCGCCGCCCGCCAGGTCGAGGAGCACGGCTTTGATTATGGTGGTGCCAATGTCCAGACAGAGTATCGCTTCGTGCATATCTTCTTGGTGGTCCCGGCCCGGTAGAAGAAGTCCGGTAGTGTCTTGGCGCGGGATGCGACCCGATTATAGCAGCAAAGCGGACAACGGGCAATCCGGTCCGATACGGTAGGCGCGACAAGCCAAAGAGCCACGATCATCAGAAGGGCTGAGTATCTCATTCGGTGGAAATTGCCTGCGGAGTCCCTGTCTCTGCGAGGCGCGCCGTTGGCGGCTACTAAGGACATCAAGCCT